>JAQBNV010000196.1 GCA_028288395.1 Adhaeribacter sp.
TGCTGGTGAATGTGGTAGTGTGTCATTAATTTCTGTGATCCGGCCACAAACCGGATTATTTCTTCGGTAAGCAGATTGGGCTCGATCGATGAAATACGGTAGCGGTTTATACCGGCAATCTTGTCCAGTTCCTGTATGAGCTGATAGAAATTCTCCAGCCGGCCTACGCCCGCCTGAATACCAAAATCACCGAGGTTTACCCCCGTTAGTACCACTTCTTTTACTTCAGTTTGGGCAATTTCTTCGGCCGCCTTCACCACCTCCGAGATAGCATTGCTCCGGCTTTTGCCCCGGGCCAGGGGAATGGTGCAAAAGGTGCAGGAATAATCGCAGCCGTCCTGCACTTTCAGGAAAGTGCGGGTACGATCGCCGAAAGAATAGGCGGTATGGAAAGTATTGGCCTCGCTGATGGCGCTGGCGTATACCTGCGGTTTTTCCGGTTTCACAAAACCATCCAGTATATCTACGAGCTGGAATTTTTCGGCGGCGCCCAATACTGCGTGCACTCCCGGAATGCCGGCAATTTCCTGCGGCTTTAACTGGGCGTAACAACCCACAATGGTAATAAATGCTTCCGGTGAATGCTTTAAAGCTTCTTTCACTACCTTCCGGCATTTTTTATCGGCATTGTCCGTCACCGAACAGGTATTAATCACATATATGTCCGGCGTATCTTCAAAAGCTACTTTCTGGTAACCTCTTTCCTGGAAAAGCCGGGAAATGGTTGAGGTTTCGGAGAAATTGAGCTTACAACCCAACGTGTAAAAGGCCACTTTTTTCATAAGGCTGCAAAGTTACAAAATTTAGCTTAAAGTCGGCCGCCTCCAGCCTCCGATTTTTCCTGACCAGCCCCTGATTTTAATTTATAAGGTGAAGGCTGACTGATATTTATTAACCTTTATGAAGCTTTTTTTCTAAAGATTATGCACCAAAAGCTTTCCGGTATTTATACCGCCACAAAATAAAAGATAAGGGCTAGACTCGTTAAATTTCAGGTGTTACTTGGCTAAAAAATCACCGAAAGATACCTGCATGTAAGCCTTGCCGAAATCCACTTGTTTGGGGGTAACTCCTGGCTCTTGCCGGATTACTTTTTTGGCTACGTTGTCGTAGGTGACGACGCCCTGCGGGGTGATATAGCCAAAGCCATCGTTGAAAACATAAAAAGCAAAGTCGCGGCTATGCGGGTTCAGCAGGTTTTTACCCCATTGGTAATTATCAACGGGTAAGTTCATCAGGCTTAGCACCGTAGGTACAATATCGGTTTGGCTACCAATTTTGGAAACGACCTGATTCCGGGCTGGCAGGGCACCGCCGGTTAAAATAAAAGGAATGTGGAATTTGCTGGGAGCATCATTCGGATCATCGTTGGGGAGCCGGTGCCCGTGGTCTGCGGCCAATATAACCAGGGTGTTTTGCCACCAGTTTTCTTTTTTGGCCGCCGTTATAAATTCGCCCAAAGCTTGGTCAGTGTAATACACCGAATTCCGGAAGCGCGTAGTTTCGTCGGAGCCTTTAAATTTATTCTGAATGGGAATGTCATAAGGCTCGTGGCTACTTAAGGTGAACACGGTAGTGAAAAAGGGTTCTTTTTCTTTTTTCAAATCCTGCAATACCCGCTGCAGTAGTACATGGTCGTGTACGCCCCATTTGGAATTATAATCTTTGGCGTCAAAGTCAGATTTGCTGATAAGCTGGTCGTAACCAGCGTTTAGCAAATAGGATTTAATATTGGCAAAAGCCAGTTCGCCGCCGTAATAAAAACGACTGCCGTAACCCTGTCCTTCTAATGTCTGGTTCAGGTGGGGCAGGTGTTCGGTTTTGCGGGGTGTTTTTACAATGGAAGTAGTGGTCTGGACCGGATATCCACTCAGTAGGGCTACCAATCCTTTTTCACTGCGGTCGCCACTCGCATAAATCTGGTCGAACAATATACCCTCTTTGGCTATCTGGTCTAGATTAGGGGTAGCGCCCGGTTCGGCCCTCAAACAGCCCACCATTTTGGCGGTATAACTTTCGAGAATAATAAACAGCACGTTGGGCCGGGGAGCCGTTAACAATATCGGTGATTTTCCGGCTGGTGGGGTATTATACAAAGCAGCCACGTACCGCTGGGCCGTAGAATCCGGAAAATATTGGTAAGGATTTTTGTTTTCATAATTTCTTTTACTCAGGGAGTACATCAGGTTCCAGGGCAGGTTAACGGCCGCATGGTTGGCGAAAATATTCGTCGAAAAATAAACATTGCTCTGGTTAATAGGTATTTGCTGCCAGCCGCCCCGGATAGGTAAAATCAAAAAAGCCAAAAGCCAGGCCGCATAAAGAATATACCCCAGCTGCCTTTTAATTTGAAGGCTAAGTGGCGGAACCAGCCGGCGAAAAATATAGAAACCAAAAAATATTAATCCTAAAAAAATCAGCAGCAGCAGTATTACCGGGGCATTACCAGCGGAAGCCACCATTTCGTTGGGTGTGGCGAGATATTGCAGGGGAGTAGCATCCAACCGGAAACCCCAGGCATTGTAAAGTTCCAGGTCTATAACTGTAATCAGGGCGATCAGCACGAGCAAAATCCCGGTATAATATTTTACCAGGTTAAAAACACGAAGCTGCGGAAACAAGGCCTTTATTAGAAAAAACAAGAAAGGGATAGCACTTAAATAACCGGCAAAGGAAATATCCAACCGTAACCCATACAAAAATATCTTGATTATTTCGGTAATAGCTAATTTTTCGGTTTGGGAAATATGGTAAAGCAGAAAAACAACTTTCGTCCCGATAAAAAACAAGATCCAGGTAAAAAAATACTTTATGTGTATAAGCCACTTGTTCTTCATGGTACAAATATACTTTAACGCATTTTCATAATCTAGAACCGGTGCGGCAACCCGATATTGGTCCGAAATAGTTTTCAAATAAAGGTTTATACCAGAAATTTTCTTTGTTTTTATTAATATAGGTTAAAATATGAAGTTGGTTTTTTAAATTTTACTAAATTTTTTCAGATTAAGTAAAAAAAAATAAGGGGATTGCTTAATAAAATAAAACAATTAGTACCTTTGACCAACCTATTAAAAATCAATAAAAATCTATGACAGTTCTTCGTTTTAAGGCACTTGAAATAGCTGGGAGCCACCAGCCAGTTGAAGTGGTAGCTCCTTCGGCCAAAATATCGGATTATTATGGTAAAAACGTATTTGGCCTGGAAGCCATGCGTACGACCATGTCGGGCGAGTATTTTAAAAAACTGAATGCAGCAATAAAACACGGCACCAAAGTAGAGCGCAACCTGGCCGACGCAGTAGCCGCAGCCATGAAAACCTGGGCTTTATCTAAAGGTGCTACGCATTATACCCACTGGTTTCAGCCATTAACCGGGGCAACTGCCGAAAAGCACGATAGCTTCTTCGATCTTAACAGTGATGGACAAGCGGTAGAAAACTTTAAAGGTTCGGCGCTGGTACAACAGGAGCCGGATGCTTCTTCTTTCCCGAACGGCGGTATCCGTAATACGTTCGAGGCCCGCGGCTATACCGCCTGGGACCCGACTTCACCAGCCTTTATTATCGAAATAGGCGGTGCCAAAACCCTTTGTATACCCACTATTTTTGTAGCATATACCGGCGAAGCCCTGGATTACAAAGCGCCTTTGTTAAAAACCCTGGTAGCACTCGAAGCTGCTGCAATAGATGTATGCCAATATTTTGATCGGGATGTAACCAAAGTGAGCATCACCCTGGGTATTGAGCAGGAATATTTTCTCGTGGATAAGGCCTTGTATATGGCCCGTCCGGATTTAATAATGACTGGACGTACCTTGTTTGGTCATTCTCCGGCCAAGGGTCAGCAATTAGAAGACCATTATTTTGGTTCGATTCCTACCCGGGTTCATAATTATATGGTTGATTTTGAACAGGAAGCCCATAAACTAGGTATTCCTTTACGTACCCGTCACAACGAGGTAGCTCCCAACCAATACGAGTGCGCTCCTACCTTCGAAGATGCCAACCTGGCCGTAGATCATAACCAATTATTAATGGATTTGATGAGCAAGGTAGCAGAACGTCATAACTTTAAAGTGTTGTTGCACGAGAAGCCATTTGCCGGCGTAAACGGCAGCGGCAAGCACAACAACTGGGCCATGTCTACCGATACTGGCGTAAACTTGCTGGCGCCGGGTAAACGCCCGAAAGAAAACCTGCAGTTCCTGGCTTTCTTTGCCACTACTTTAATGGCAGTTTATAAACACGCTGATTTACTTAGAGCCAGTATTGCATCTGCGAGCAACGACCACCGTTTAGGTGCCAACGAAGCGCCTCCGGCCATTATTTCGGCTTTTATCGGTTCGCAATTGACGCAGGTATGCGATGAATTAGAGAATAATTCGGCGGTAGCCATCGACAAAGGCGATAACATGTATTTGAAACTGGGTATTGATAAAATACCGGAAATATTACTAGACAACACTGACCGTAACCGGACTTCGCCGTTTGCCTTTACCGGTAATAAATTTGAATTCCGTGCGGTAGGATCTTCTGCCAATAGCTCATCGGCGATGACTACTTTAAATGCCATTGTAGCTGACCAGCTTATCGAGTTCAAAAAAGAAGTTGACGCCCAAATAGACAAAGGCAAAAAGAAAGAAGTTGCCATTATCGATGTAATCCGGAAATACTTGAAAGCATCTAAACCAATCCGGTTTGAAGGTAACGGTTATTCGCAGGAGTGGGAAGAAGAAGCCGCCCGCCGCGGTTTATCTAATGCGAAAACCACGCCGCTGGCTTTGGATTTCTTTGTTTCGAAAGAAGCGGAAGATGTATTTACCCGATTAGGTATTTATACCACCGTGGAACTCCACGCCCGTCACGAAATATTACTTGAAGAATATATTAAGAAAATTCAGATCGAAGGCCGCGTATTAGGCGACCTGGCTTTAAATCACATCATTCCGACGGCGATTGCTTACCAGAACAAGTTAATCACCAATATTAAAGGTTTGCGGGATATTGGTTTAGAAGAAGAATTTTACAACAATACATTAGATACTATCAAGGCAATCTCCAAACACGTTTCCATTATCAAGAAAAACGTAGACGAAATGGTTGAACGCCGGAAAGTAGCAAATAAAGTAGAGGAAACCCGGGCCCGGGCCATTATGTACTGCGATGAGGTTAAACCTTACTTCGACACCATCCGGTACAGCGTTGATAAATTAGAATTAATGATCGACGACGACGATTGGCCTTTGGTTAAATACCGCGAAATGCTTTTTATGCACTAGCATTCGTTTGCGTAACAAAATGGTTAATAAAAAAGGCTCCGGAAATGGAGCCTTTTTTATTAAAATAAAATATTAACCGAGATTAGGCCGCTTTGCGGGTATTAAATTTACTAATTACTTGATTTTTAAGTATATTAAGTTTCTCCAGTTGGCTGGTAATCCCTAAAGAATTAAATAAATCCTGTACTTTTCCGCTGTTCAGCGCTTTTTTGCTTATTCTTTTAATCAGAAAGGGTACCAGCAAAGTAGCCAGGTTTAATGCCAGGCCACCAGGTAAGCCAAAACGCAATATTAACCGACCTACCAAACGCTGAATAACTTTATCAACTACCAGGTTAGTGCCCATTTG
>JAQBNV010000202.1 GCA_028288395.1 Adhaeribacter sp.
CTATTGGTTAAGCTTTAACTTAAAAGCTATTAGTAGAAGTCAGAATTTACCAGATTGGCTTAACTTGGCGGTAGGATACGGAGGAGCCGGCTTATTTGGTCCTTACGAAAATGTAGAATATACTAATGGTCGTAAAACGTTTGACCGAACCGATCTGCCGCGTTCGCGCCAGTGGTATTTTTCGCCGGATATCGACGTGACCAAAATTAAAACGAATAAAAAGACCTTCAAAACCTTTTTAATAGCTTTAAATGCCATTAAAGTTCCGCTTCCAACCTTAGCGTTTTCTAACCAGCGGATAAAAGGGCACTGGCTTCATTTCTAATAATTTACCTGATACCCTCTTTTGAGCAAGTTTTTAGCCAGCTTTTAATTTTTATTCATCTTGCTTATTTTCAGAAAGTACAACGTTCTTTTGATTATCCGGTATAACACACCCAGTTAAAGCCAAACTTTTTAGTTATACCTAAACATCTGCCTGCATTTTGCGTATATATTTAGCATTATTAGAAATAAATAAGCAAATATAAAGGTATGAAAGTAAAGATAAACGAAATACCCTTTTTACCGGAAGGCCGGCATATGGTAAAAATTACCGAAATAGAAGAAGGCAAAAGCGAAAACAAAGATATTCCGTTTTTTAACCTCCGCCTCGAGAATGAAGAAGGATTTGTAAACCAACGTTTTTATTTGAGTGAGCCGGGTCAACCTATTCTGGCTGGTTTTTTAAAAGCCGTTGGCATAGAGGGCAAAGAATTTGATACAAAAGAGTTAAAAGGTAAAAGTTTGTCGGTGGAAGTAACCGAGCGCATGTACGAAGATGCGGAAGGAAAAGAAAAAACCATTAAACAGGCTACGAATTTTCAACCGGTAGGTCAAGCAGAAACTTCTAACCGGATTTAGGATTTAATTTTTAATACAAAGAAAAAGGAGCTATCGCTCCTTTTTCTTTGCTCTTTTTACATAGATTTAATGGTATCATAATATTCCTCCGTTTACGTTTTGTAAGCTATCCAGCAAGTTTTTCACCATCCCCGCCCCCTTTCCGGTTATTTTAATAATAAATCTATTTCTTGCTATTTCTGGTGGTGTAATAAGCCCGGTTCAGAAATAAATTTATTTATTCCATTTTAGCAAACATTAGCGTTTATAAATATTATTCTGGATATATTAGTCCAATCAAATTAGGGATGTAATAATATGCTGGGGCCAGTTTGGTTTCAAAGCCGCTTTCTGCTCGTTATTTTCTCCTATACCTGTATTTTAACAATTCCTAACGCTGCTCTAGCAGTTCATGTAAACTTTATATATGTCAGAATACAACAAATGGTATCATCCTTATGAGGTGAATGCCCAATATACCGAACGGATAGCTTATTTCAGTATGGAATTTGGCATACACCAGGCGCTTAAAATCTATTCGGGTGGTTTAGGTTACCTGGCCGGTTCGCACATGCGCAGCGCTTACGATTTGCGCCAAAATATGATTGGTATTGGGATGCTCTGGAAATATGGCTACTACGACCAGGTTCGCCACGATGACCAAAGCATGCGGGTACAATTCCTGGAAAAATATTATAACTTTCTGGAAGATACTGGTTTAGTGGTACCGGTAATCATACACGGTAATACCGTTTGGGTAAAAGCATTGGTACTAAAACCAGAAGTGTTCGGCACCGTACCACTTTACCTGCTTACCACCGATATTCCGGAAAACGATTATTTAAGCCAGACCATTTCGCACAAGCTGTACGATGCCGATACGGCCGCCCGGATTGCTCAAAGCATGGTTTTGGGTATTGGGGGTGCCAAAATTGTAGAAGCCTTAGGAGGCGCCGATCGGTACCACATGAACGAAGCCCATGCCTTACCGCTGGTCTTTAATCTATATGAAAAATATCTTGATGTAAAAAAAGTGAAAGAACGCGTGGTATTTACTACCCATACGCCAGAAAAAGCCGGCAACGAAGAACATGACATAAACCTATTAAATAAAATGACCTTCTTTGGCAGCATCAATTTAGATGAGGTCCGTTTTATTACCGGCATGCACGATCAAATGTTCAGCCATACCTTAGCGGCACTTCGGTTAGCCCGAATGGCGAACGGGGTTTCGCAGTTGCACGGTGAAGTGGCGCGGCAAATGTGGATTGATAATTCAGATATTTCCGAAATAAAGGCCATTACCAATGCTCAAAATGTACCCTTTTGGCGCGATACGGCCTTGTACGAAGCGTTTGAGCAAAACAACGATGATGAATTGGTACAGCGAAAAGCCGAAATGAAGAAGCCCCTGTTTGAGGTAATAGCTGATCAAACCGGAAAAATATTTAAAACCGATGTATTAACCGTTGTGTGGGCCAGACGTTTTGCCGGTTACAAAAGAGCCGACTTGCTCTTACGCGATCTGCACCGCTTTTTCGATTTAATTAACCAGGAAGATCAACCGGTACAGGTAATCTGGGCAGGTAAGCCTTACCCCTTCGACCAGGGCGCTATTGATATGTTTAATAAATTAGTAAGGCTATCTTATAAAAAAAATAATTTTGCGGTTTTAACGGGATACGAAATTGAACTTTCACGCAAATTAAAATTAGGTGCTGATATCTGGCTGAATACACCCAGGCGGCCCCGCGAAGCCTCGGGTACCAGTGGCATGACTGCTGCGATGAATGGGGCTATCAATTTCACCATTCAGGATGGCTGGATTCCGGAGTTTGGCCGCCACGGCGAAAACAGCTTTCTATTACCAATTGTCGATACCTCGCTCCCGGAACACGAGCAAGACGAAACTGATTACGCAAATTTGATGCAAATTCTGGAACAGGAAATTATACCTGCCTACTACCAGGATCGTAAAAAATGGGTTAATATAATGAAAAGCAGTATTCGGGATGTTACCCCTATGTTTGACGCCGACCGGATGGCAGATGAATATTACAAAAAAATGTATCAGGTTTAAATACTTTCGTCTGCTTCAGCAAGGATAGTGCTTGTAGCTGTACTATTTATTTCAAAAAGGGACATTCGTTTATTATTAAAACTTTTAAAAACGGGTCCCGATTAAAATAAAAATAAAAATATCAAAATACTGAAACAGAAAACCTTTCTGTTATACCATTAGCAACATCACCTTTCAACCGGAAATTTATGCCCAATGTGTACTAAGTTTCCGGTTGGATATTGGTCTGGTAAGTTTGAGAATATTGTTTTGTACTAATAAAACAACTATTTAGCTATTAGCAGTGCTTTATTATCTCAATCTATCAGAATAAGTTTTAATCTTTTAACTTAGTGATGGGCGTTAACATTACTTTTCTAAATTCCACTTCTGAACCTTCGGCTTGTAAAGCTATTTGTCCTTGCCTAACGGTAGCATCAAATCCATAATTTACCAGGTCATTATTTACCCAAACTTTTATTTTATTATCCAGGCATTCAATAGTCATAGCGTTCCATTGCCCCAGTGCTTTCTCCGAACCATCGGTCAGGTTGGGAATCCGACGCAGCTTGTCGCCGTTTA
>JAQBNV010000204.1 GCA_028288395.1 Adhaeribacter sp.
TAAATTCAAAAACTGGGTCCGGGGTGCTTAATAAATGCGGGGGTATTTTTTTGAGATCGGTATCTAACCCTACGCACAGGTAAGATTTTTTCTGCTGAATATTACGGAATAATTCTTCTTTGGTCATGGGTTAAGCTTTGACTCACAAAACTAAACTATTTAATCTTTTCAACCTTTTTAAAATATGCATCACACAACCGGCACCGCCCGATATGCCCTCTTTCTTTAATCAAAATCGCTTTCTATATTTCGTTAATGAAAGCCCAAATGGTATTTAAAAAAAAGCCCCGTTTTTGGCGGAGCGCTGGTACTGAATATTAAAAAGAAAAATTTTAACGTTTGCTTTTGCCTTTAGCGGCTATTTGGCTGGACGGCTGCGCCTGTGCATTTACCGGCACGGAAACCGGGCCAACTTCGGTGGCTGAAGTACCCGAACCTTTGGGTGCAACATCGGCAATAAAGGTAATCTGGGTGTTGCCGGTTACGGAGTTAGAAACCACTGTAACTACTTTCATGTTCTGACCGGGCTTGCTGGTGCTGTTAAACTGAATCGTTACAAATCCGGTTTGGCCGGGTGCGACAGGTGTTTTGGTCCATTCGGGAGAAGTACAACCACACGTTACCCGCACCTCTGAAATCAGCAGCGGCTGGTTGCCGGTATTCCGGAATTTGTAGATATGCTTTACCACTTCGCCTTCCTGAATATTACCAAAATCAAATTTGGTTTCGGCAAAGGTAAGCACCGGTCCATCGGTTACCACTTTCTGATTGGCCGCCGGCGTGGGTACGGTGGTTTGGGCTACAGCAGCGGAAATCCCGAGAGAAAGGCTAAGCGCAAAAACCAATATTTTTTTCATAATTAAATTTTTCCGTTTGGGTTAACAAAGATAGAATGAATGTGGCAGGGGTAAAAACAAATTTCGGATTTTAATCGGCAATAAGCAACGGGTTAAAATTTAACAAATAAAGTTCTTCGGCCGATCGGGTAATGGCCGTGTATAACCAGCGGGCGAATTCAGTATTTACCATATCTTCTTTTAAATACCCGTGATCGACAAAAACAGCTTTCCATTGACCACCCTGGGCTTTGTGGCAGGTTAAGGCATAGGCAAATTTCACTTGTAAAGCATTCAGGTAAGGGTTTTTGCGCAATTGCTGCATGCGTTCTCGCTTAGTGCCCAGGTCCGAATAATCTTTTAGTACTTCTTCGTACAACTTTTTGCTTTTGTCGGCGGGCAACGCCGGTGCTTCGGTATATAAAGTATCGAGCAATATTTTTACTTCCATTTCGGGCTCATCCGGATAATCAATAAACCGGATCATGACGTCGGCAAACCGGAAGTCATACATATCTTCGAAGCGCACAATTTTTGTTATTTCTACAAAGTCGCCGTTGGCCATAAACCCGATGGTAGAATCCTGGGTAACCCAGTAGTAATTATTCCGGACAATCATCAGGTAATCCCCCACTCCTATTTCGTCCTCGGCAAAAAATATTTGTCGCCTGATGTGCTGGTTATATAAATTGGCGTTTTTATTAGACCGGCAGATAACCGTGGTATTTTCAATGCCGAATTTATCGTAGGCATAGCGCAAGCCGTCTTCCAGCTTTTCGCCGGTCATGCGGTAAATATCTTTGTAGGCCCGGGTATGAAACTGCAGCGCCGGTTCGTTTTCGCGGAGTTGCTCACGCAGGTTAGTGGCGTTCATGAGAATACCCGATTCCTGGGCTTGCCGCATTACTTGCCGCAACTCCAGTTCCTGCACGTTGCACCGGAAATTATTTATTAAATAACCTGCTTCCAAAGAGGGGCTTACCGTTTGATTTACCGGTGGCAGCTGGGCCGTATCGCCAATCAGGATTAATTTATTATTCTTCTTTTCAAAAACGTACTGAATCAAATCCTGGAGTAAACCGCTGTCGCCGAAAGCCTTTTCATCCGAAATCATCGACGACTCATCCACAATAAAAATAGTATCGGCGAGTTTATTGGGCTGCCGGTTAAAAACCAAACCATCGGAAAAAGCATTGGCTGCCTGGCGGTATATTTTTTTGTGAATGGTAGAAGCCGGCAAGCGCGTATACGACGACATTACCTTGGCCGCCCGCCCCGTAGGCGCCAGCAGCACATATTTGTAACCAAAACTATTCAGGATTTTTACCAGTGCCCGCACCACCGTTGTTTTGCCGGTACCGGCAAAACCTTTCAGCAGAAAAATCTCGCGGTTATTCGTTTTGCCCGATATAAATAAGTCTAATTTTTTAAAAAGAGCCGCCTGGTCGGGAGTAGGCTCAAAAGGAAAATTTTTTAACAGGGCTTCTTCGGGTCGCATGGTTTCAGTTCTGCACTTCTTTGGGGGTCAGCAATCAGCTTTTATCATCCTAACTCTCCCTATTTACAATTGCCTTGCGGCTAATAAAAGTTCAATCCGGGTTAGGTCCTGCACCTGATTTATTGGGGTAAATGCGGCGTGCGCAACGTCCCGGTACCCCACAGACAACGGTGGTTAAGTTTCATCCGGCAAAGTTAGTTCGCCTTCTATTTTCCTTCTGTTATATTTGTAGTCCGAGAGCCGATAGACTTCCTATAATTTCGGCTTCTGCAATTTTCCAGAATCGTTTATTTTGTATTAGCGTTTAGCAGATTAATCAACGGGTAAAACTAAGTAGAGATCATTTTGGATACAAACGAATTAAATAATCTGGCCGCCCATTACACCAACAAATTACGGGTAAGGGTATGCGGCATCCTACTGGAAGGTAAAAAAATATTATTGGTTAGGCACCAGGGCATTGCTGGTCAGTATAATTTTTGGTCGCCCCCGGGTGGCGGGCTGGTTTTCGGCGAAAAAATAAAAGCTTGCTTAGTACGGGAATTTCGGGAAGAGACAGGATTAGAAGTAAGGCCGGTGCGGTTTTTATTTATGCACGAATATTTACAGGAACCCCTGCATGCCCTGGAGTTATTTTTTGAAGTAGAACCAATTGGTGGCGGGTTAAAAAAGGGAAACGATCCGGAATTGGGGGCTGATGCGCAGCTTATCCAGGAAATCACTTTTAAATCACTGGCCGAACTCCGGCAGGAAAAAGAAGTTAGGATCCACCAGATTTTTGAAGATTTAATTGACCTGGACGACCTTTTTATGCCGCAACACCACTTTTTAAATTGAACCCGTTTTAAATTCGGTCATCTCGGGCAACGCCATGGCTGTAATAAAGAAACCTGGTAAATTTAGTTTTAAAGTAAATTCTAAAGTGTGCCTTAAGCCCCATTAATGCTTTGGTAAAAGAAAACCACCATTATCGCCAACTTTTAAAAATTACCGATGAGTCTTTCGATTCGCAACAGCTTAGTGCCTATCATTTATGTATAAGTTATAGCCTGAACCGGGTCCGACTGGCCGTGCTGGATGTGGCCCGGCATAAATTTATCGCTTTAGAAGATTACGAGCTGAGTAATATTTTTACTACAGCGCAGGGCGCCCAGGTGTTTCAGGAAGCTTTTTCGGCCCATCCTTATCTATTTAGTTCTGATTGGCAGCAGATTAAAATATCCGTTACCAATCATAATTTTACGTTAATCCCCGATACCCTTTTTGAACCGGAAGCCGCCGCTGATTACCTCCGTCTGAATTGTGATTTTGACCCGGAACGGGAAAGTATATTTACCTACCACCACCAACGCATCGAAGCCATAAATATTTTTTCGGTAGATACTTACTTACAGCAGGTTTGGCAGGAAAAATTACCGGCTAAAAAAATAACGTACCTGCACCTGACCAGCGCTTTAATTTCAGGTTTGCTGCAGCACAGCGAAAGAAACCCGGAAAGAAAACTTTATGCTTATATCGAGAAAAAGAGCTTATGCCTCCTGGTAATAGCGGCAGGGAAGCTGGAGTTTTGCAATCTTTTTCAGGGCAATACGCCGGAAGATTTTCTTTACTTTTTTATTTTTGTGATGCAGGAGCAGAACCTGAATCCGGATATGGATAGAGTTACCGTTTGGGGCGACCTTACCCACGATTCGGCCTTATTCACGCTCCTGCGCACCTACATCCGCAATGTACAGTTTGGTTCCAGGCCGGCCGGTGTGGCTTATAGCTATAAACTGGAAGATTTATTTGAACATCATTACCTGGACCTTTATAGCCTTCCTTTTTGTTAATGAGTTATAGCTTGCTTAATTTCTGGTTATAAACCGTTAAATAAGTTCTGCTTAATTAATTATATATTTTATTAAAATGGATAAGCAACAAATTAAAATAGATATTATCTCGGATATTAATTGCCCCTGGTGTTATTTGGGCGAAGCCCGTTTGCAAAAAGCAATTGCCCAGACGCAAGACAAGTACGATTTTGAGGTTAGTTTTAAACCCTACGAACTAAATCCGTCGGCGCCGCAGCAAGGCGAAAACAAACGGGAATATTTTGTCCGGAATTATGGCCCGGCCGGTTTATCGCGCCTGGCTGAATCTAGCCGCAACCTGGTAGAAGCCGGGCAGGCCGAAGGCTTGGTCTTTGACTTTGATAAATCTACCGAAGTGCATAATACTTTTAATGGTCACCGCCTTATCTGGCTGGCCGGGAAATATAAGTTGCAGTTACCGGTGGCTAAAGCGTTGTTCGTCGCTAATTTTACTAATGGCGAAAATATTAACGACCCGGCCGTATTAACCCGCATTGGTGCAGAACATGGTATTCCGGCCGAAAAGTTATCCCAATTTTTTAACAGCGAAGAAGGCAAAGATGAAGTAAAAACCCTGGAACAGGAGGCCCAACAGGCCGGGATTAGCGGTGTACCGGCTTTTATCATTAACGACCGCTATTTGATAAGTGGCGCGCAACCCACCGAGACTTTTGTGAATGTATTACAGCAAGTAGCCCCGGTTTATAAAACCATTGCTACGGACGGCGCTACCTGCGAAGTCGGCGGCAATTGCTAAATCTGATAACCATTTATTAGCCCCGGAAAGAGATTAATAATATTCAATCTTTTTTCGGGGCTAATTTATTTTAAACCAGCAGGAAAAAGCTTTTTCCTGCTGGTTTAAAATTCTAGAACTTTCTGGAAAACACCGCCCTAAAGGTTAAAAGAACCCTTGTTACTTGTTTTTACGAACAAATTGGCGGTTAAAAATTGCGGCAAGGGCGGCTTTGGGTAAGTCGTAAAATTATAAGGGGAATTATCATTCACTAATGGCCTGGCTTGGCCGTACTTCCTCAGCCATTTTCGTTGGCGCCGGCAATTACAATCTCTTCCCGTATTTGGTTTTCTAATTCTGTTTCATCCGGTTGGGTGGTGGCTGGTTCCGGCAAATATGGTTTTATGTTCTCCAGCGCCATTTTAAAAGCCAGTAGCGCTTCGTACTTTTCGCTCCCCAACGCTTCGCCATTCAAAAGATTTTGCGTTTGCTGCATTAACTCCGATATGGTTTGTGAATTAAGGCTAATATTTTGAGTGGGTTGCTCAGTCATAGTTATTTGAATAAATATTTAAGTAAATGAATTATCTTTCATACGCATTGCACCCGAAAAAGCTTACCTATAAAAAATCAAAATGTAATTAATTTGGTGCCCATTTTTATCCTACTATGCTAATACTATCTATAATCTTGGCTGATGGCAATTGCGGCTTAATGGGATTTATAATCCCGTTCAGCCGTTACAAGTATAGTACTTAATTGATTGGACCACCAAGTAAATACATTTTACATTGTCAATAAATAATTTTAATTTTTAACTTTAATAAGTTTTTATAAATATCAAATCAAAAGAATAATCCATTTTATATTAATATAATAAACAATTTTAAATAGGGTTATTCAACGTTTATCTAAACCTGTAAAAGCAAAAAGTCCTGCGAAACTATCAGCAGGACTTTTTGCTTTAAAAACGAAACTAATTTACTTAACCGATACCATTTTGTATTTCTGTAGTTCTTCTACCGGACCAATCTGTACTTTTTGAATTACGCGGCCTCTCTTTTTTAGATGGATTTCTACGGGTGCCATGGTTTTGGTCAAATCGGAGGAGATAACTTTGCCATAAAATGCTAATGCTTCTTCTGAAGCACCCTTTTCAAAAGTGTGGCGCATCTGGTTTTTATTTACCGGAAAACCCGGTATCAACTGGTAATTGGTACAAACAACTTCGTACTTAGGTAGAAAAGACTTTAACACTTTAGTAATAATTTTTTTCATGCGCTTTTGTATTATATTCTATATTTTAAAATTGATTAATTTC
>JAQBNV010000227.1 GCA_028288395.1 Adhaeribacter sp.
TATGTACCAGCAGGGCAGTTATGGCCTAACCCTGGGCTTTGAAGTAGATCATAAAAAGGCACCTTCAAAAAATGAATGATAATTGTTTAGAATTAAAAATCAAATAGCCTGTCTGGAAATTTAGCTATGAAATAACCATCCACGTTTGCCTGATCCCAACCTTTCCCATACTCTAATTTAATAAACACCAATGCAAAAGTAGAAGAGAATTTCACAAAGGAGCGCCCAGGTTTATCGGTATCGCCAGTGTCTTTGGGTTACCTGAATTTACTTCGTTTTTATCTTTCCTCTTCTGGTCTAATGTTTTAAATGCTACCACGTAAAGGCAAAAAAGATGCCCTTTCAACCGATCTGTAGCAAGGTTAGGATACCTTTCACTTGTTCAGCATAGGAACTTGCGAAATTTATAGTGCGCTATTGTATTCAACAGGCTTACTGGTTCATATACGCCTCACATTCCTGTTGCAAAGTCGCACGAACATAATGGGATAATAGTCGCAGTAGCTTCTCTTTTCTGGATAAACTTATTATTTATAAAGCCATTATACCAAATTGTTGCATAGGTAATAATTAATTATATATTTGATGAATATTATTTTGTTCACAATAACAAAGTTAAAGAGTCTAGTCTGGGGCTGATAATTTTGTAATAAAAGTAGCTTAACCTTGAGTTATTTTTTTATAGGTAAACATGTGCTGTTTAGCTATAAATAATATATGTAGTAGCATTAGAATTTTTATATCCTTGCTTGCTTATCCGGCGGGCCCTAATTTTTAATTACGCTGGTAAAAACCAGGCGCAGGAATATTTAAGGTTTAATGGCATTTGCCTGTTTATGAGGTAATTGGTATGCACCTGTTTAAAATTTTATACTACCCATTATCCACCATAAATTTTTAATCATTTAAACGTATGAGAAATCTTCTACTCATTATTTTCTTAATGTCTGTCTGGCTGGGTATGTTGCCATGTGCAGAGGTCCAGGCGCAGGACCGGCCAATAACCGGAACCGTTATTTCGGTTAAAGATCAACAGCCTGTTATTGGCGCTACGGTATTAGTTAAAGGCACCTCCAGTGGTACTACCACCGATGCGAGTGGCCGGTTTGCGATTAATGCTCCGGCCAACAGCGTTTTGGTGGTGAGTTTTATCGGTTTTCAGAACAAAGAAATAGCGGTGGGTAACCAGACCCAACTCGCCATTTCGCTAGCTGAGAACGCGCAAGCGCTGGAAGAAGTAGTAGTAACCGCTTTGGGCATTAAGCGGGAAGCGAAGAAGCTGGGCTATGCCACCGCTACCGTAAACACCGAACAACTCACAAACACCCGAACCACCAACGTAGGGAATAGCCTGGTGGGGAAAGTAGCCGGCCTTAACGTGCAGGCTCCACCCAGTGGACCGGGTGGCTCTTCTAAAATCCGTATCCGGGGGCAATCTTCTTTCGGCGCTAATAATTCTCCCCTGATTATTGTAAATGGCGTGCCTATTAATAATTCTACCGGTGGATCTGCTAATAGTGGCGGAACCGGTTTTGCCGGGGAAGCCAGAACCGATACCGGCGATGGCTTGCAAAGTATAAACCCGGACGATATTGAGTCGATGACTGTACTGAAAGGGGCCGCTGCCGCCGCGCTCTACGGTTTCCGGGCGGCAAATGGCGCCATTATTATTACTACCAAATCGGGTAAGGGCCAGACCGGAATCGGCGTTGAAGTAAATTCTAATTTCCAGGCCGACGTTGCGCTGGATTATACTGACTTTCAGTATGAATATGGCCAGGGCGAAAATGGTATCCGGCCGCAGGTACTCGAAGGCGGCCCCAATGCCGTGCGTGGCCCTTCTACTGGTACCGGAACCTGGAGCTTTGGGGAACGTTTTGATGGTAAACCTACTATCTCGGTAGATGGCGAATTACACCCGTACAGTCCTTACCGAGACCGGGTAAAGGATTTTTACCGCACCGGAACAACCTGGACTAACTCGGTAGCTTTATCGGGTGGTAGTGAGAAAGGTAACTTTCGTTTATCTTTTGCCAATACCGATGCCAATAGCATTGTTCCTAATTCTGATTTCCACAAAAAGATCATGAACTTCGGGTTGAACTACAACCTGACCGATAAGCTTTCGACCCAGTTAAATGCAAATTATTCGAATGAGTACAACCGCAATCCACCGGTGGTGGCGCAGCAAGATTATAATATCAACCAAACCCTTTATACCATTGCCAATAGTATTGATGTAGCATGGCTGGAGGCCGCTTATCAGAATGCAAACGGTAACGAAATTTTCCCTTCCCGTTTTACTAATCGTACCAATCCATATTGGACTATTCATAAACGGTTAGAGGAAAACCGGCGCGATCGTATTTTTGGCAATGCGTCTATCCGCTATCAGTTTGCCCCCTGGCTGTATGCGCAGGGCCGGGTAGGGCAGGATTATTTTACCAACCCCTATAATGCCAACCGCCCCACCGGGACGGCTTTCCTGCCGTCAGCCCCCATTGGGTTTAATGGTAATTTTTACCAGCGCGTAAACACTTTCCGGGAGCGCAACTTGGATTTTTTGATTGGTGCCAATCACACCTTTGGCAAGTTCGGGATTGATGCCACCGTCGGCGGCAACTCCATGGATATTAAAACAACCAGCATCGGTACCTCGGTAACTAATTTCTACGTACGGGATTTATACACCATCGGCAACGGGCAGGTAAAAGATCCGCAAGCCTCCCGCTCGCAAAACCGGGTAAATTCTTTATTCGGCACCCTGGATTTCTCATTTAATAACTACTTGTTCCTGAACGTAACGGGCCGCAACGATTGGATTTCTACCCTTAATCTCAATTCAAACAGTTACCTGTACCCATCCGTTAGCACCAGCTTTGTGTTTAGCCAGGCTTTTACGGCGTTGCCCACGTGGCTTAATTACGGCAAGTTACGCGCCGCTTACGCCGAAGTAGGAGGCGCCACCGATCCGTATCAGAATGCTCTTTTTTATAACATAGATGCCAATCCGTTAGCCGTAGGAGGTAATAATTATGCTTTGGGAAATATTTCCGGCAGCGTTAGCCCCAACCCCAATTTAAAGCCGCTGCGGGTGAAGGAAGCGGAAGCCGGTATAGAACTGAGAACCCTGGACAACCGCCTTAGCTTAGACTTTAGTGTTTATCAAAAAAACACCGTAGACGAAATCCTGAACGTTGATATTTCGAATACCTCGGGTTTTAACCAAACAAAAGTAAACGTTGGTAAACTGAGAAACCAGGGCATAGAAGCGATGTTGACCGTAGAGCCGGTACGCACCGAAAATATTACCTGGTCGAGCGCTTTTAACTTTACCATCAATAAAAGCGAAGTACTGGAACTGGCGAATAATCAGACCCGTTTTGATGTGGCTAACGCCCAGGACTTGGGCGCATTTATTGGTTATGTTTCGCATGAAGTGGGTAAGCCGCTGGCCTCCCTACGGGGTTTTGATTTTAAACGCGATGCCCAGGGCCGGATTTTAACCAACAAAGGCCGGTTTGCGCAAGGTGACCTGATAACCTACGGCAGTGCCATCCCTACCCATACCGGCGGCTGGTTAAACACGGTTAATTTTAAAGGCTTCCGGTTATTTACCCAGATAGATTTTAAAGCAGGTCATAAACTAATCTCTAACTCTAACTTTAACTGGATGCGGCATGGCTTACATAAAGCTTCTTTGGTGGGCCGCGAAAACGGGGTGATTATGGAAGGCGCGGTAAATGCCGATGGTTCCCCGAATGCCGTGGAGGTACCCGCCCAGGAGTTTTATAATAATTACCGGAGCGTAAATGTTACAACCCCTTTTGTATATGATGCCAGCTTTGTTCGGTGGAGAACCTTATCGCTGGGTTATGATTTATCGCGGCTGGTAAGCAGCACTTTTGTAAAAGGGTTAGCTATTAATGCCTTCGTGAATAATGTTTTAATCATTAAAAAACACGTCGACAACCTGGATCCCGAAACCCAGTTTTCTGCTTCGGACCTGAATACCGGCCTGGAGGCGCACGCGCTCCCTACTACCCGTAGCTATGGTTTAAATATTAATATTAAGCTCTAATTTCTGATTTTATGAAGAAGATATATATGTCTCTGGTCCTGCTCGCCCTGGTATTAAGTGTGAGTAGTTGCGATAAGGATTTTGAAGAAATTAATACAAACCCCAATCTGGCCACCGATCTCGATCCGGTTTACCTGTTAAACAG
>JAQBNV010000233.1 GCA_028288395.1 Adhaeribacter sp.
TGCCACCAAAAGTGTATTTTATGGCCCTATTACTAATTTACCCAAAGATTTCAGTGCGGCCGAAAAGCAGCAGCTAACGACGGCTTATGTAAAGCTGATTAACGAGCAGCTTGTGCCTGCTTATAAAAAACTCCATGCTTTTTTACAAAACGAGTATCTGCCCAAAGCCAGAACCACGAGCGGCTTAAGCGCTTTACCCGGGTGCCCATAGTTGGAGCCGTTACGATTTAAGCGCCTGGGGTGCCGATGGCAAACCAACCAAAGCTTTGGATGCTTTTTTAATGGAGTAAATTTTTATTCGGTAACTGCCACCTGCTTTTTGGTACGCGTTATACCAAATCGCATGAACAAGGTGCCATACTGCATGTAACTTAATCCCGGTAGGTTTCAAAACCTACCGGGTTTGCTTCACTTTTTAGGTCAGCTTTACGGCAGGAAGTAAAGGTGAAATGGTCTAATATTTCGCTAAACGCGCGCCAGATTTGCGTATTTTTTTAGCAGAATATATTCCCTCCTGGTGCTTGATCAATTTAACCTCATCTCTCTTACCGCCTTAAATAAAAAAGGTAGCCAGCGAATCGGCCAGCTACCTTTATAAAAAATTACTGGAAATAATTTCCGCAAATATCAAAAAGTATACATTTTCCTTTCCCTAGCCGACTGGTAAACCGCCAGGATAATCTCTACGGCTTTGCGGGCTTCGGTGCCGTCTATTTCAAAGGGGCGGTTTTCGTCTAAGGCGCTGATAAAGGCGGCAAAGTTTTTGGCGTGCGGCTCAAACGGAATAGCCGAGGGGTCGGAAGCGCCACCAGTGCTGTCGTTCTGGAATTTGGTTAACACTGCGTTATCGGCTTCGGTTTGGTCGGCAAACTCCCAAACGGTAAAGCTGTTTTCTACCAGTACGGCGGTGCCTTTGGTGCCGGTAATTTCGATGCGCCGGAGTTGGCCGGGGAAAGAAGCGGTAGTACCATAAATAGAGCCCAGGGCATTATTTTTAAACTGCACCACGGCGGTAGCGGTATCTTCTACTTCAATGTCGTGGGCAATGGTGGCAGTGTAAGCCTGTAACGAAGCAATGGGCCCCATCAGGTACTGTAGCATATCTACCATGTGAATGGATTGGTTCATGAGCGCACCGCCACCGTCCATTTTCCAGGTTCCGCGCCAGCTGCCGGCGTAATATTCGGGTTTGCGCCACCAGGGCACGTGTACCGCGGCGTGGCTGATGGTGCCAAAACGGCCGGCATCTACGGTGTCTTTTAATAACTGAATAGCATCGCCAAACCGGAAGTTAAACACAGCTCCTAACTGGGTTCCGGCCTGCTGGTGCGCCGCAATCATCTGGTCGATGCGGTCGAGGGTTATTTCTACGGGCTTTTCGACAATTGCGTGCTTATCATTTTGGGCGGCCATAATAGTTGGTTCCAGGTGGGCACCGCTGGGCGTAGCAATCGTAACAATATCTATGTCCGCCGACTGCAGCATTTCTTCATTGCTCCCAAAGGCCCGGCAATTATATTTTTCGGCAACCAAGCGGGTCTGATCCGGAATATCGCTGCAGAAACCTACCAGGTTAGCATTTGGTAAACTTTGAATGGCTTTCGCATGAAAATTAGCGATCATGCCGGCCCCAACTATACCAAAATTCCATTTTTTCATAAGCTCTTTTTTATTTGTGGTGTGATAATTATTTATCCTAAAGATTATTAAAGCTAAAGCGCTGCTGATTTAATAAGATTGCCTAAATTATTAATTGAAGGCAAATATAGGAATGTAAATATTTAATTAAACCAAAACCTGTCAATTTAGGCGCAGCTGTAACCCGCCTATTTATAATATTCCTGGTCGTTAACTGGTATCAGATTATTGCTCCGCTCCTTCTGGCGGTATTCATGGCTTTTGAATATGATAAATCAGCAAAAATTTAAAACTTTCCTTTGCTGCCAGAAAAAAGAACATTCGCCAAAAAGCCTGCGTATCCTAACTTCCTCCTAAACCAAATCAAATGAAAACCAAGACCAAAACATATATACGCGTGCTGGGCATGGGCACGGTAGCGGGCATGCGGGCGATGATGGCGCCGGCGCTTTTGAGCCATTTTCTGGTTAAATCGCCGGCGGGTGGCCTCAATTTTTCGCGGCTGCATTACCTGCAGGTACCAAACGTAGCGCTGGGTTTAAAAGTGGCCGCCGGGGCCGAGTTGGTGGGCGATAAACTACCCAATATCCCCAACCGCACCACTGCTCCGCAATTGCTGGCCCGGGTTATATCGGGCGCAGTGGTGGGCGCAACGCTGGCTTTGGCCAATGGCCAGAATAAAACAGGGGGTGCCTTACTGGGCGGACTGGCGGCAGCGGCTTCTACGCACCTGTTCTTTTTCCTGCGGAAAGAAATCGGCCAGGCGGCCGGCTTGCCGGATATTAATGTGGCTGTGGTGGAAGATATGGTGGCATTGGTAAGCGGCTACCAGCTTGCCAAAGGTTAATATTTAAGCCACTTGGCCGGCCTGGCCTCTTTGGCCGAACCGGCCTCTTTAAAAAGCAATGGCCCGGGGCTCTTTAGAAGCATGATTCTTTAGAGGCATTATTTTGTCGGGGCCCGCCATTGCCTGAAATTCCGGCCGGCTTTTGCTTTCTTTTCAGGACCGGGTATAGGAATACGGCCGCCAGAATGGTGAACGCCCGGTATAAGAACCGCCCGACATCCGCTCTTTGCTGCCAAAGATAAAAACGGCCATCAGATCTATAGTAGGGCCAGGGCACACTGCGTTAATACAAAACCAGACTAAAAGCAATATTACCCATAGCCTGATGGCTATGGTCAAAAGACGCGGGAGGGCAGTTTTGCGTAAGTCCTAAAAAGTTAAAAACCGGCTGGCTTTGCCTGACCCGCGAAAACTTTTTTTAACAGTTCGGAGGTGCGGGCCTGCGGGTTCTGCCGGATATTTTTCTCTTCTTTCGCTACCATCAAAAATAATCCGTCCAGGGCTTTGCCGGTGGCGTAGTCGTCGAGGCTGGGATTTACTTTTCTTACCAACGGAATTTTGTTGTAGGTATTTACCAGCGTGGCGTAATATTGGGTGGCATTTACCTTGGCCAGCGAGGCTTGAATGATGGGCTTAAACTTATCGGTTAATTCAGCAGCGGTGGTGCGTTGCAAATATTGGGTAGCAGCATCGGGCTGGCCTTTTAATATTCCCACCGCATCCTGAATGGTCATTTTTTTAATAGCGGACACGAAAACCGGCTTGGCTTCTTTGGCCGCATCTTCGGCGGCCCGGTTCAGGGCCAGCACAAATTTATCTACTTCGGCGCCCATGCCTAGCTGCCGGAGTCTTGTTTCCACGTTTTTTACTTCCGGCGGAAAGGGAATTTTTATGTCGGCGTTTTTAAAATAACCATCTACCTTCGATGTCAGATCGGTACCCTTAGAGGCTCCTTTAATTAAAGCCTCTTTCAACCCCGCTCCTACCTCTTCGTTGGTGAGGCCTTTAGCGGTTACCGCTTGCTTTATTTTATTTAAATTAATCTGAGCCGTAGCCCCAATGCCTGACAGTACCAAAGCCAGGAAAAGAAGAAGCTGTTTCATATAGAATATTAAATTAACTCTATAATTTGATTTTTAATTATTTCAGGATACAAGGTAATTTTATTTTTTCTCATTTAGTATTTTAAATTACTTACCCTTCCGAATTAATACCGATTAATTTGAGAATAAATCGGGAGTAAAACCACTTATACTACCCGTATAACTTACCAATTTTCAACTAGTTACAGCTAATCCACCGCCATAGCGTAGTACAAAATTTAGTCAGGGTGCCATTGCTTTTTAGGAGCAACAGCACCGCCTTAATTTGCAATACCATGAATAATAAAAAAATAATAATACCCATAATATTATTGGTTGCTTTGGGGGCCATTTTCTATGGCATAACAAAATTCAAACGCTCGGATAAAAAAGTAGCTGATTACATTGTACCGGAACTAAAGCTGGCCCAAATGAAAGTTACGAACTTAACAGCTGAGAAAGCTGATATGAAAATGAACGTACTCATCGACAATCCGGCGCCAATTGGTTTTAGTATCGACAGCTTGTTTTATATCGTTTCGATAGAAGGCAACGAGATAGCTCGCACCACCTACCCCGATTCGCTGCGACTGGAAGCCCGCGACAGCACCACTGTAGAACTGCCGCTGACGCTTTACCACGATAAACTCGCCGACGTGCTGAAGGGACTGGAAAAGCAAGGCCGCGACAGCGCCACCTACACCATTAACGCTACTATTTTTACCGATATGGTCCTGATTCCGAAAGACAAGCTGAACATGAAGGTGGAAAAACGCCTGCCGCTCATCCGGATTCCGGAGATTCATGTGACCGATATTAAAATGAAAGACGTGGGTTTTAAAGGCGCCACTATGGTGGTTGAAACCGCTGTTAAAAACGAAAATGTATTTCCGATCCGGTTTTCCGATATGAATTACCGGGTACAGGTAGATAACAACGGCTGGATGGAAGGCAGCAAGCCCGGCACCATTAACATTCCGGCCAAAGGCGCCACCACCATGACGATACCCATGGAAGTAGAACTGAAAGAAATGGGCAAAAACGCCCTCGACCTGATCCGGAAAGGCACCGATGTGCACTACGATTTCCGGATGAACACCAAACTGGCCTCCGATGCGCAGGTACTTAAGGAAAGTAAAATCGCCCTGAACTCTTCCGGTAAACTCAAAACCGTAGTAGATGCTGTTAAAGAGCACGCCAAAGACTAATCCGCCCCGTAAATAAGGCATCTAAATCCGGTGCATCATCGTTCCTATTCCGGCAAATATCTTGAAGTCGGAAAAGCAGCATACAACGCTGCCCCGCCGGATAGCCATACAGGGTGGATCGGTTAAAGACAATTCAAGAGCCATTCTTTAACAGTAACCACCTTTTTGTTAGCAGGAGATTAACTTCTTCCTATTTCAGCGCTTTTAAGATTCCTGAAGGATAAAACCCACTTTAACTAAACCGTCTAAATAATGTTTTTAATTATTTGGGAATAAAACGCGTTAATGAGCTACCAAACCAGTGGGACATTTAATAAATAAAGTAAATTTCAGGGGCAAATATTAGGTAATCTAGCACCATTCTATTTACTTTGAAACTCAAAGAACTTTATTATTTATGAGGCATGAAAAATAAGCCTGAACCCCTGGAAACCATAGCCGAAATCAGGTCGTTGATGGAGCGGTCTTCCCGGTTTATTTCGCTCAGCGGGTTATCGGGCGTTTTTGCGGGTATTTTTGCCCTAATGGGCACAGCCGCCGTTGCTATCCGGTTCCGGCTATCTTTTACCATGGAAGAATATTATACCCGCGCAACGCTTAACTCCGGGGTGCCCGATGCCAAATTTTTTATCTTCCTGTTCGGTGTAGCCCTGCTGGTGCTGGTGGCGTCGGTGGGAGTGGCAATTTTTTTAACCACCCGGCGCGCCCGCAAACACAACCTGCCTGTCTGGGATAAAACGGCACAGCGGGTGGTCTGGAACATGTTTATTCCTTTATCGGCGGGCGGCATATTTTGTTTGATTCTGCTGGAGCACGGCATATTTACCCTCATTGCCCCGGCTACGCTGCTATTTTACGGCCTGGCTTTACTCAATACCAGTAAATATACTTATCCCGATGTGCGGTATCTGGCGCTGAGCGAAATTTCGCTGGGTTTATTAGCGTCTTTTCTGGTAAGTTACGGGTTGTTTTTCTGGGCCATTGGGTTTGGTGTTTTACACATCTTTTACGGTGCCCGTATGTACCAAAAATACGAGCGATGAATTGGGTTGGGGAATTAAACAAAGCATTTGAGAGTCGGATCCGGTTAGGAATTATGTCGGTGCTGTTGGTGAACGACTGGATGGAATTTACGGAACTGAAAGAAATATTGCAGGTAACCGATGGTAATCTGGCCAGTCATTTGTCGGCCCTCGAAAAGCAGCAATTTATTCAGGTGCGCAAACAATTTATCGGTAAAAAACCGAATACATCTTACGCCGTAACGCTCACCGGCCAGAAAGCTTTCGACCAACATTTGAATGCCCTGGAACAACTCATTAAAACCCGGGAGTAAGAACAGAAATCATACTGATTTTTAATAGCGTTTAATAAGAGATTCTGCTTTGATTTAACAAACTGGAGAAAGGTTAAATAATT
>JAQBNV010000235.1 GCA_028288395.1 Adhaeribacter sp.
GCATTAAAGTCACCGCTTTTCACGCTGGTAATAGCACCCGTTACATCGCCCTGGGTAGTAGAACCGTACCCAACCACCACTACTTCCGATAATTGCTTGGCGTTAATGGCCAGGGTAACATCTATCACCGTATTATCTACCACCCGTTCGGTATTTTGGTAGCCCAGCATCGAAAACACAAGTGTTTCGTTGCGGTTAACAGTTATGCGATAATTACCGTTTACATCGGCCGTGGTACCGCGCGTGGTGTTTTTAACGATGATGGTGGCACCAGGCAGCGGGGTTTGCTTATCCCGTACGGTACCGGTTACTACAATCTCTTCTTTGGCATCAGGTAAGTAACTGTAATAAAACGAGTTGCTTTTGAGGTTAGCCGCAGGCAAATTCCGATGAACACGGGCATTGGCTTCCGAAAAGGAAAACAGGCAGACAAGAGTAGCAGTTAACATACTGACTGGTGGCAGTACCTTCATAAGGTAGAGTTTTTTTTTCATGTTTTTGCATTTATATAGACTCGGATAAAACTATAAAGACTTGCAAGAAAAGGCATTGAACTGCCACGGCCGCTCATAAGGTTAATGCCAGCTATCTGAAAATGATATTATTTGAATTAAATAAGTTACATATATTATTGTTAAATTTCTGTAACGTATCATTATTAAACATCTTGAGAAGAAATAGGGTTTGTACATTCCTTTAACCAGGCCCAAAGAGAAGGATTTCGTATTAGGTTAACTTTTCCGGAATATTATCCCTTTGTTAAGTTACCGGTTTCTTTTGTTTAAAAGTTTTCCAGCCTTCTATTGCTGCTTGTACAAGCGCATTACCAAAAATAAGATATTGTCAATCGGGAAGTGTCCAGGACTGTTGCTGCGCCGAAAATATTTCCACCTAAACAATTCTGTATCCGGAAATCAACAACGCGCAGGCGTTGGGCTAATAAACTAAATGTAAGAGAAATGGGTCCGGGGAAATTTTTGATGTCTTATTTCATCAGTAAAATTTCCCCGGCAACAGAAATATTAAATTATGGCTAAATCTTTCCGTCCGGTAAGCAGCGTTTATTTAAATATTGCTTAAATATTTATTCAGTGCCCAGGGTTTTAGTTTTACCACTGGCCGTCGATTGATTCAGGCGATAACCAAGCGTGAGGTTTACTTGCCTTCTCCGCCCCTGGTTTTTGCTGCTGGTATAAAAGGCTAGGCCTTCCAGGCTTTCGCCCCGGTAAACGGACCGGGAAATCCTGGTATTAAATAAATCGAGGGCATTGAGCGTAACGGTGGCTTTTTTATTCAGAAAATCTTTGCTGAGGCCCAGGTCTACGTAATAGAGCGATCGCTGGCTTCCCTGAGCTGTCTTTTGGGGCGCTTCGTAATTGGCCCGCACCTGAAAATCAATATTTTTAGGCAGGGTAAACCGGGAAGTATGACGGGTAAACCAGCTGTAGGTATCGTTGCTGAAATTTTCCTCGAAATTGCTGCCATCGATAATGGCCCGGAAAAAATTAAAACTCTGATCCAGTTTCCACCAGGGAGCTGGCGTAAACACACCGGTAAATTCAGCGCCATAAGCATCTTCTCCTGCCAGGTTTTCGGGGCGCAGGTTCGCTACCCCTTCGTTATTTACACGCCGGATGGTGGCTATTTTACCATTGGAGTGCCGGTAAAACAAAGAAGAAGATAGCGAACCTTTGTCGAAATATTTAATATGGCCCAAGTCGAAAGCATTGGTAAACTCCGGGTTTAGGTTAGGGTTACCCGTATTAATATTCCGGCTATCGGAAAAAGTGGAATAAGGACTTAAATCGTTGTAAACGGGGCGGCGTACCCGGCGGCTGAAACTGATTTGCAGGGCATGCTCTTTAGGTAAATTATAAGTAAAATGGGCGCTCGGGAATAAATTGGCATAACGCCGGGGGTTTACTTCGTTCGTTTCCCGGAGGGTGGTTTTCACGTCGGTATGCTCGGCGCGCAGGCCCACCTGGTACGACAGTTTTTTGGTTTTATTACCCAATATGCCGTATACCGCGTTAATATTTTCGTCGTATATAAAATAATTATCCAGGCCCGGCAGCGGGGTTATTTTACCAGCCGCATCCTGGTCGCCCACCAGGTAATCGTTAACCATATCCCGGAAACTGCTTCTGATCCCGGCTTCCAGCTTCCCGCCTTCGCCAAAAGGCTGCACGTAATCAACCTGAGTCAGGTATTGCTTCTCAAACTCATCGTTCAAAGATCGCTGAAACAAGGTTTTAGCCGCATCCGAGACACCACCGGGATTAAACGTATCCTGCGTATAGATCTGGTCGGAGCTTTCCCAGTAATCCAGGAACCGGAAATCGGCGTTCAGTTCCTGCCCTTCCCGGGCAAAAGTTTTTTTGTAACTGATGGCATATTCTGCATTCACTTCATCTTCGTCTTCATCCTGCTGGCGTGTTGTATAAGTCCGGAGGCGCTGGTCCGACCGGTAATCATCGTAGCGGAGGTTCCGGATGCGATTGACATCGCTCCGCCGGAAAAGGTAAGAGGCCGTAAGAATACTGGTTTCGGTGAAAAAATAATCCAGTCCGCCCCGGATATTGTTATTAAACCCCCGCAACCGGGTATCGTATTTTTGTCTTAAAACGGCAGTGGTATCGTTGGCGGTGAGCTCCTGGTAGAGCGAACCCCGGCTGGGCGTAATGCGGTAAGCCAAACCATAATTAATAAAGAAGTTAACTTTTTTATGCCGGTAATTAATATTCGCCGAACCGCCATAATTCGTAGGCTCCCCGCCTATTACTTCAAACGAACCATTAAACCCATTTTTGCGCTCCTTCTTCAGTACAATATTAATAATGCCCGACATCCCTTCGGCTTCATAGCGGGCCGAGGGGTTGGTAATGATTTCTACTTTATCAATTAAACTACCCTGCAATTGCTGCAAGCCGCTGCCGCCTTTAAAACTGACCAATCCAGAAGGTTTGCCATCGATCAGGATCCGGACATTGCCGCTACCCCGCAGTTTTACGTTGCCTTCGGTATCAACCGACACGGAAGGAATATTACTTAATATTTCGGTAGCCGAGCCGCCGGCATTTGCCAGGTCCTGCCCTACGTTAAATATTTTTTTGTCGAGCGATAATTCCATCGAGCTTTTTTCAGCCTGCACCACCACTTCGTTCAGGGTTTTACCCCCGGCGGTTTGTAACTTTAAAGTACCTAGCTGATGGTCCGGCTTTTCTGATGTAAGCGTAAAAGCAGGCGATTTCAGGGCGGTGTAACCCATAAACTCTATAAGGGCATAATACTCACCTAAAGGCGCATCCAACGTAAATTGCCCGGCCTCGTTCGTAATATTACCGGAAATTAAAGCATCATCGGCGCGCTTAAAAAGCCGCACAGTAGCATAAGGCAGGGGTTCTCCGGTTTGTGCATCCAGCACCTTCCCGTTTACCGCCGCTTTTTTACTAGCTTGGGCCAGGCCGGCCAACGGCATTAGCAAGCCGATAAAAAGAATAATGGCAATTAACCAAAAGTGATTTTTTTTAATAAGTAGTGGTAGAGACATAAATATTCGCTTAAAAACAAAACGCTGGCAATGCTGGTGGTATATAAAGGCAAATTACAAACATACCCTAAGAAAAAAACTATGCGGGTCTAAATATTAAAAATCTTAAATTACACCAGAACCAGCTATTTACCTAACTGTTTTTAAACCAGCTTACCAGGTTGTTAATACTTTGCGTAAGTTCCGGAAATTCTAAGCCGAAAATGCCCGAATGAATTCCTGAAAACAGCCCGATATATAAGATTTTTTCACCTCGTATAACTGCATTATTTATGAAATTAACCCGTGCCGTTCTGGCCTTGTTATTATTTAGTCAGCTTAGCATAGCCGTCCTGGCACAAGCCCCGGCCCCTGTTTCATTAAACGTGGATTTGCAAAAAGAAATAGCTCCCATGGACCCGGTCTGGGCTTGGTTTGGTTACGACGAGCCCAACTATACTTACATGAAGGACGGAAAAAAGCTACTCTCGGAGTTGGCGCGCCTGAGTCCGGTGCCGGTTTATGTACGGGCCCATAGCCTGCTGAACACCGGCGACGGCACTCCGGCGCTGAAATGGGGATCAACCAATGCTTATACCGAGGACCAGCAGGGAAATCCGGTTTACAACTGGACCATCATCGATAAAATAATGGACACCTACATCGAGCGCGGTATGCGGCCCCTGGCCCAGATGGGATTTATGCCCGAAGCTTTATCAATAAAACCCCAACCTTACCAGCATACCTGGCAACCCGGCCAGCCTTACAACAAAATATACACTGGCTGGACCTACCCGCCCAAAGATTATAAAAAATGGGCAGACTTAATATATGCCTGGGTGCAGCACTCCGTAGAACGTTACGGCCGCGAAAAGGTAGATACCTGGTACTGGGAACTCTGGAATGAACCCGACAGCCCTTACTGGAGTGGCACCGTGGAAGAATATTGCAAGCTGTATGATTATTCGGCCGATGCCGTCAGACGGGCTTTGCCTACGGCTAAAATTGGCGGGCCCCACGTAACCGGACCAGCCGGTAGTCGCGGCGCTAAATTCCTGGAGACTTTTTTAAATCATTGCCTCCGCGGCACCAATAACGTAACCGGCCAAACCGGAACACCACTCGATTTTATTGCTTTCCATGCCAAAGGCGCTCCCCGGGTGGTTAATGGGGCCGTTCGGATGGATATGGGCCGTCAACTGTGGGATATTTCCAAGGGTTTTGAAATGGTAGCCGCCTACCCCGAATTAAAGCACCTGCCCATTATCATTGGCGAATCGGACCCGGAAGGCTGCGCGGCCTGCGGCATGCAAACCAATCCCGAGAATGCCTACCGCAACGGCACTATGTATTCGAGTTATACGGCGGCTTCCTTTGCCCGCAAATACGCCCTGGCCGATCATTTTGGTATAAATTTTAAAGGGGCAGTGTCCTGGTCGTTCGAGTTTGAAAACCAGCCCTGGTTTTATGGGTTCCGCGATTTAGCCACCAACGGTGTAGATAAACCAGTACTCAATGTGTTCCGGATGTTTGGGTTAATGAAAGGTAAACGGGTAAACGTGACCGGAAGCGGGGCTTATACTTATTTGCAGGTACGGGACAGCAGCGTGCGAGGGCCGGCCCCCGATGTGAATGCCCTGGCCAGCCGCGACGTAAAATCGGCGGCCGTCATGGTCTGGAATTACCACGACGACGATTTACCGGCACCCGCCTCAACGGTAAGCCTAACTATAACCGGACTGCCGGCCAGTAAAGTACTCTTTACCCATTACCGCATCGATGAAACACACAGCAATGCCTATACAGTCTGGCAGAGAATGGGTTCCCCGCAAAACCCGACAGCCAGCCAGGTGAACCAACTGGTAAAAGCAGGCCAGCTGGAAAAATTAGAAAAGGCTAAAGATATTAAAATCAAAAATGGCCAAACTGTCCTTACCATGCAATTGCCCCGCCAAGGCGTTTCGTTGCTAACTTATTCCTGGAAATAAAGTCAACGATAGTAATGGGAAATAAAAAAGCGGGAAGCATAAATAAAGTTTATGCTTCCCGCTTTTTCCGGAATGGCACTGAGGTGGTCCGGTTTAGGTTTACAGTTTACCTGCATATTATGCACCTATACGAACGAATATACTATATATAAACAAATATATGAGAGGTAATGGGGAAAGAGCTTTTTATTTTCTTTGCAAAGTACCAGAAAAACCCTCTATAAAAGACCCGTTCACTTGTCTCCAGAGGGGTTTTTCCCGATAACAGAAATTATGTTAAATGGTATGGGATATCTACCTACCAGATTACGGCGACAATAGCTTGCCAGGGCAACAAGGAAAAGAGGGACTGAAATTATCCTTACTGTTAGGGTTGTCATTCTTAATGGGGCTGGAAATAAGATCTTTTAAATATATTCATTATCTCTAAAAAAGCCTTTGCGCAGGCCATGCATAAGAAACAAAGTATTTTTTAATCCTTTCTAACTTCCACAACTTAACCGTTACTGAAAATCATGGTTCAATCCCCCGCTTGAAAATAGTTTATAAAGGTGATTTTTCTGCAGACCGCTTTATCTCGGCGGCGGCTCTTTTCACTATCTGTCCTAAATCATGATTGTGTACTCGTCTATTGGGGTCTGCTTTATACCTGTCGGGCATGAGCTTGGGCTGCAGCCCACTGGCATACCATTTAAGCTTTTGTTTATTCAATAATAAGAACCAATTAGCATCTTTGTCCCCCTCCAAGAGACCACTTTTTTTAAGGGCTCGTATGGCCGGCGCACTTAAGCAAAAATTTTTTTCTAGCTTATCTAAACTCCATTTTATAAAGCCCCAATGGTCTTGGCACAATTCTTCTATGCTTAAATATCTATAGTGTTCACTCCAGAATAAACGGTGATGCAATTCGTACACTTTTCCCGCGCCATTTCGCTGATAATAACTTAAATCAACATCTTCCTTTAACTCCCACACGGATACTTTACAATCCGGAATCAATCGACTCTGCCGCCAAGCCTCATTCTTCTCATACAGGCGTACCATTTCCCCATTCTTCAGGGGTATATCAAAAGCATTGCCGGTGCTCATATCTACTTCTTCCACTACCACATAATAACCCGGGAACCAATTAGGTTTACGAATAGCAAATGGAACTCGGTCTACATAGGTCATATCAGGATTATAGCGCTCAAAAATTACTGCAATTCTGTCTCCCATAAGTATTTTGGCTTTTTACAGGTTAAAAATTTCTTCTATTTTTATTCATAAAAAAGAGCAAATGGCTCTTTTCAAAGATAGTAATTGTAGACTATAGTCGGTAGTGTTGCGCTGTTTTTCTTCTCTTTTTTGTGACTACTATAGTCAGCTTATGGCGGAGAAGACTTTTGGGGTTTTATTACAGGAACTCCGCAAAGAGAAGGGCTTAAGTCAGGAAGAGTTAGCTTACCAATGTTGCCTAGACCGTACCTACATCTCCTTACTGGAAACTGGCCGGCGCATTCCCACCATCACTACTTTGTTCAAGGTATCGGCGGCCTTGGAAATCAGACCCGAAGCTTTTATCGCTCGCATGGAAGTCAATTACCATAATTCTCCTGGGGATGGAGAATAACAAAAGCAAGCTTTGGCTAGTTAATTCCCTTACAAATGCCTGCTCTCCTTTCAATTGCAGACCAGAAACTGCAATTGTAGGGCTTGTTTCTTCGGCTTAGATCTACTGCCACTATATCAAATATCTTAACCTTCTATTTTAGCAGTAACTTACCAGCAGAGAGGGCATCGAATTCATACCCTCTTTATTCTGGCACACTGGCTCTATCTTCTTCCCTCCTATTCAAATAAAGTACTTTCCCCTTTTTGCAATTGCACGCCTGCCGTAGCGTGGGTGAGATACATTTCGTGAAGTACAACCGTTCCTGGTAAGTAACGCCTGCACCTATTTG
>JAQBNV010000275.1 GCA_028288395.1 Adhaeribacter sp.
TCCAGGGGAATACCGGTCCGTTTATCCAGTACACCCACGCCCGCATTGCTGCTATTTTACGGAAAGCCGCCGAAATGGGAATTAATGCCAGCCAGGATAGCTTTGATCAATTAAATAACCTGCACGAAACCGAAGCGGAAGTAATTGCCTTGCTGGCAACTTACCCCAAAGTGGTGGCGGAGGCGGCCGGGTTGTTTGCGCCTTCAGTCATCGGGCAGTATGCCTACGAACTGGCCAAGGCTTATAACCGTTTTTATACGGAAGTTTCTATTTTCCAGGAAACAAATCCGGCTGCGCTGGCCTTTCGGGTAGCTCTTTCAAATAAAGTGGCTCAAACTATTAAAAACGCCATGCGTTTGCTGGGAATAGATGTGCCTGACCGCATGTAATGAAAATAAATTTAAATATCTATGCAACCTGGTTTGTTTAAAATTCGCCAAAAACTATTTTGGGTTTTAGTAGTATGCATGGGAATGGTTGCCTGCGGGCAGCCCCACAAAAATAATAACGCCAATACCATGGAAGATAATAACAGTATTCAGATTAGTGAAAACGCGCAAAAGCCCTCTATTTATGATTTTGAATTCAAGACCCTGGATGGGGTGCTTTTTCCGCTAAACGAATTCAAAGGCCGTAAGATGCTCATCGTTAATGTGGCTTCGGAATGCGGCTATACCCCCCAATATAAAGAACTACAGGCACTTTATGATAAATACGGTTCTAAAGTAGTAGTACTCGGTTTTCCGGCGAATGATTTTGGCGGGCAGGAACCTGGCACCAACGAAGAAATAGCTACTTTTTGCGAACGCAATTACGGGGTACAGTTCCCAATATTTCAAAAAATTGAAGTTACAGGCCCCAATGCGCATCCTTTATACAAATGGCTGTCGGATAAATCGCTGAACGGGGTAACGGATGAGGCGCCCACCTGGAATTTTTGTAAGTACCTTATCGATGAAAATGGCCAGGTAATAAAATTCTTCCCATCAAAAGTGGCGCCGCTCAGTGCCGATATCATAGATGCTATTGCCGGTTAAAAACGGCTTTTATTTGCCTAAATAAATTCAGTGGAGAAAACTGGTAAATTTAAAGCCTGGCTTTCGGCATTCCGGTTACGCACCTTGCCGCTGGCGCTGGCGAGTATTGGCATGGGTAGTTTTTTAGCTGCCGCCGATGGTGCGTTTAAAATAAAAGTAGTAGCCTGGAGTATGCTTACCACCTTGCTATTACAAATATTATCGAACCTGGCCAACGATTACGGCGATACCAAACACGGCGCCGACAGTGAACACCGGCAAGGACCCAAAAGGGCGGTACAAGCTGGCCTTATTACGGCTAAGCAAATGCAACAGGCGATGGGTCTCTTTGCTTTGCTTTCGCTCTTATCAGGGTTGATGTTGCTCTGGACAGCCTTTGGTACGGACGGTTTTTACCTTTTTCTGCTTTTTTTAATTCTGGGGTTAGCGGCCATTTGGGCGGCTATTAACTATACGGCCGGGGACCGGCCGTACGGCTATGCCGGCTTGGGTGATCTTTCCGTTTTTTTGTTTTTCGGTTTACTTGGAGTAGGAGGAACCTACTTTTTGCAAACCCAGTATTTAAACTTTCATATTTTATTACCTGCCGCCAGCTTAGGCTTTTTTTCGATGGCCGTGCTCAACGTGAATAATATCCGCGATATCGATTCGGATCGCTTGGCCGGTAAATATTCCCTGCCGGTGCGGCTGGGGCCCATCAAAGCCCGCATTTACCATCTGGGTTTATTAACGGCTGGCTTTTTTTGTGCCCTGCTTTTCTCCTTGTTTACCCATTATAGCAACTGGCAGTTTTTATTTCTGCTGGCCTTACCGCTGCTGGGGTTTAATGGCTGGCAGGTTTGGCGCATCCGGCAATCGAATGCCCTCGATCCCTACTTAAAACAAATGGCGCTTACCACTTTGGTATTCGTTGTTTCTTTCGGGATAGGCTTATTGCTTTAAAAACACCTCAGTAATTTATTAAACCCTCAGGTGCCGGAAACCGGTGGCTTGGGCGAAGAACTATCTTTTTCCCGCTGGTTGTTTGTACGGGGCTGGAAAGGCTTTTTCTTGCGGTCAGAACCGGAATGCCGGTTTTTATTTCGGTTAGGAGCAGAGGCCGGTTTGCGGGCTGTTGGATCATACGCCGGGCCTTCTCCTAAATCAGCCGGAATAGGTAATTTTGGCAATACTTTTTCTATTAACTGTTCGATGCGTTTAATGCGGTATTGTTCTTTCTCGCTGATAAACGTAATAGCGGTACCGGTAGTAGAAGCCCGGGCCGTACGACCAATGCGGTGAACATAATCTTCGGCATCATGCGGAACATCAAAATTAATAATATGGCTGATATTGTCTACGTCAATGCCGCGGGATAAAATATCGGTAGCTACCAGAATCTTGAACTGTTTGTTACGGAAGCCCTGCATGGCTGCTTCCCGTTCTTCCTGGGTCCGGTCCGACATGATGCCTTCGGCGGAATGCCCCATCCGGCGAACGGCCTTTACAATATCGTTTACAGCTGATTTGCGCGAAGTAAAAATAATCATGCTCTGCACATCCAACTCCTGGATTAAGTGTTGCAGCAAAGGTAATTTCTGCTTGTCGTAAACAATATAGCTGCGTTGGTCAATGCCTTCGGCGGGTTTAGAAACCGCTAAACTTATCTCAATAGGGTCCTGTAATATTCGGCGGGCCAGTTCCCGTATTTTACTTGGCATGGTTGCCGAAAACAGCAGGGTTTGTCTTTTCTGGGGCAAATCGCGCACAATCCGCATGATATCGTCCATGAAACCCATGTCCAGCATCTTGTCGGCTTCATCCAGTATCAGGTATTCCAGCTTATCCAGATTCACATAGCCCATATTCATGTGGGCAATAAACCGGCCCGGCGTGGCTACAATAATATCGGCGCCACTGGTGATAGCTTTTTTCTGGGCGTCCCAACTATCGCCTTTATTGCCGCCGTAAATGGCAATCGACTGGGCTGGTACAAAATAAGCAAAGCCTTCTATTTGTTCGTCTATTTGCTTGGCCAACTCCCGGGTTGGCACCAGAACCAGCGTGCTGGTATGGTCATGGTTGGCGTGCGATATTCGGTCGAGCAGCGGTAATAAATAGGCGGCGGTTTTGCCGGTACCCGTTTGGGCGCAGGCAATCAGGTCTTTGTTGGCCAGAATTTCCGGTATGGCTCTTACCTGTATAGGTGTCGGCGTTTTATAACCCATAGCCTGAATACCGGCTAGTAAATCCTGGTGTAAATTAAAAGCTTCGAATGTTTCTTCGCTCATTTAATTATGATGTTTTTAATAAAGTGTAAAAATATGACTTTTTTCTGCTATTCAATCTTTTTCTATGATTTAATAGGTATAAATACGTAGATTTTAATTGTAACCGGAAAGGTAGAATGCACACTGATTTGGAGCTTGTTATTTCACTGTTAATGAATTATATAACATATTAAATATAAATATAATTCAATTATATTAACCTCAAATAATATTAAGCAAACCATCTAATTAAATCTAAAAATGCCTAATGAGGATAGTGAAATATGATTGAAATCAGATAAATATATATTTAGGTAATTAAGAACCTGAAAAAGTATAGTGGCATCCTTAAGAATCTTTTAAATAGGCATAATCCGGAAGTGAATTCAATGAAGGGTGCAGACCAACTATTGATGAACTTTAATTTGTTTCTAAATCAACTGGCTCTAGCCCCGGGTTAAGATAATAAAGGCGGCAATTTTTGCGGTCGATATTTTATTTGTTAAACTAATAAATGGCAATCAGGCGAGGCATGCTACAATGCTGGTAAAATAAAGAATAAATAATTTAATAAAGGCGGGCGGCAGCAGCAGACGGGGTTTTACCCTGCTCTGCTGCTGCCGCCCGGTTTTGTATTACGCGGTAGTAGAAGTGGTCCATTGGATTAATAAAAGGCTCCAACTTTTGTCAAGGGCCAGAAATTAGTAAATTGAGCCACTTTATTTAACCATTAAGATTTTAATTTATGTCAGGTCATAGTAAGTGGTCGACGATAAAGCGCAAAAAAGGCGCTTTGGATGCCAAAAGATCAAAAGTATTTACCCGGTTAATCAAAGAAATTACCGTAGCTGTGCGCGAAGGCGGCCCCGACCCGGACGGAAACCCACGATTAAGACTAGCCATTCAGAACAGCAAAGCCGCTAACATGCCTAAAGATAACATGGAACGGGCCGTTAAAAAGGGTGCTGGTGCTGATAGCGAAACTTATACCGAAGTATTTTACGAAGGGTATGCCAGCCATGGTGTAGCCGTTTTTGTAGAGTGCCTGACAGATAATTTAAACCGCACTGTGCAGAATATCCGGTCTGCTTTTAATAAGCACGGAGGCAGCCTTAGTACCAAAGGATCGCTCGAATTTATATTTGACCGGAAAGGCGTTTTTATAATTAAGCGCAGCGACAACATAGCTTTACACGAAGATGATTTTACGCTGGAAATGATAGATGCCGGGGCCGAAGACATTGAATTTGAAGAAGAGTATATTACCGTATATTGCTCAATGGAGAATTTTGGTGCGTTGCAGAAGAAAACGGAAGAGCTTAAACTGGAAGTTGAAAATGCCGAATTGCAGCGGATTCCAAAAACCACTGTAACACTGGATGCCGAAGCCCTGAAGAAAGTAATAAAATTAATTGATGTGCTGGAAGACGATGAAGATGTACAGAAGGTATATCATAACATAGAAATGAACGAAGAAACTATGGCTGCATTGTCGTGATATAGTTTTGAAATTGTAAAAATTCTTATAACTTGACGTGTATTAAAGATAAAAAAGTACAAATATAAAGGTGTTCAGAAAAACTTATATTTTCTGTAGCTTAAAGGAAGATTTATAATGGAGGATAAACTTGAAAGTATATTTGAAGGGTTAAAGCAGAAATCAACAACGAAACAAATAATTTACCGCAACACCAAAGAAACGTTTGACCAGCTCAGATTAGTGGCTGTAGATATTGTGGATCATTTAACCAAAAAAATAACCGAAGTTGATTCTAATGTAGTTATTGAGTACCGCAACATCAACGATTTCGAATTTCAAATAAAGTTTTCCGGTGATCTCCTCATTTTTGTAATGCATTCCAACGTTATTACTTTTCCGGAAGACCATGAACTCATGAGTATCCCTTATGTAGAGGAAGATTTCCGGCGGCGCTTTTTCGGACATATCATGGCTTATAATTTTATGGCCGATTCTATAAAATATAGCCGCATGACCGATCCAGGGTATTTACTGGCCCGTTTTTTAGTTAACTATGAAAACCACTTTTACCTGGAAGGCGTAACCCAGCTCGATTTACCTTTTTCTGATATAGCCCAGGATGTAATTGATGAAAAAGCCCTCCGGCTTTTTATCGAAAGCACCATGATCGCCTCCGTTAACAACGATTTAATGGCGCCCGATCTGGACGATATTAAACGTATAACTGTTAAACAGAAAATGGAAAACCAGCAAGTAAGCCGGGGGCAGAAACTGGGTTTCAGCTTTAGTTACGAGCAGCATCAGCAAATGTAAAAGCAGCGGTTTGTTTGTTAATCCATTATTTCGGATAACTCCAGCCAGCGTTCCGTTTTGGCTTCCAGTTCGGCTTCTAATTTTTTAAGGGCAATGGCGGTTTCGGTGATTTTTCGGTGGTCAACTTTTTCGCTATTCATTTCCCTAATCAGGACCGCTTTTTCTTTTTCCAATTGCTGAATGGTTTCTTCTAATATTTCAAACTCGCGCTTTTCAGTATAGGAGGGTTTCCGTTTTTTAGCAACTTCCGGGCTGGTGGCAGGCGTAGCCGGAGTAACCGTAACTTTTGCTTCGGGCTTAGTTACGTTTTTATCGGCTTCTTCCTGTAAAGCTGCATATTCCCGGTAATCAGAGTAATTGCCCGGGAAGGTAATTACCTGGCCATCGCCCTCAAACACAAATACGTGCTCTATCAGCCGGTCCATAAAATAACGATCGTGCGATACAATCAGCAGGCAGCCGCCAAAATTAAGTAAAAAGTCTTCCAGAATATTCAGGGTAATAATATCCAGGTCGTTGGTAGGCTCATCCAGAATGAGGAAGTTAGGATTTTTGATGAGTACCCGCAACAATTGCAGCCGCCGCTTTTCGCCGCCGCTCAGCTTACTGACAAAGGTATATTGCATGGCAGGGCTAAACTGAAAATGCTGCAAAAACTGCGCTGCTGTTATGGTTTCGCCGTTGCCGGTTTCTACTACTTCGGCAATATCTTTTACAATGTCAATTACGCGCTGGTCTTCCCGGAAGGTAAGTTCCTGCTGGGTATAGTAGCCAAATACGGTCGTCTCGCCGGTGTCTATTTCGCCGCTGTCTACCTTTATTTTGCCGATTAGCATGTTCAGGAAAGTGGTTTTGCCTGTGCCGTTCTTGCCAATAATGCCAATCCGATCCTTCTTTTTAAAGGTGTAGGAGAAATCTTCTATTATTTTCTTGTCGCCAAAAGCTTTGCTGATGTGTTCAACCTCAATTATTTTGCCACCCTGGCGGGTCGTTTTAACCGACAGTTCCAGGTTCGTGGTGTTTACCTTCGAATTAGCCTTATCTTTTAAGTCATAAAAAGCATCAACCCTTGATTTGGATTTGGTGCCGCGGGCTTTGGGTTGCCGCCGCATCCATTCCAGTTCTTTGCGCATCAGGTTCCGGGCCTTTTCTATTTCGGCGTCCTGCACTAGTTCGCGTTCAGATTTTTTCTGAACAAAGTAACTGTAATTGCCTTTGTAAGTGAATATTTTACCCCGGTCCAGTTCGGCTATTTCGGTAGCTACCCGGTCCAGGAAATAACGGTCGTGGGTAACCATCAGCAAGGTTTGTTGCGAAGCCGCGAGTAAACCTTCCAGCCACTCAATCGTGTCCAGGTCCAGGTGGTTGGTAGGCTCATCCAGAATAAGTAAATCAGGTTCATCAATTAGTACGCGTGCCATGGCAACCCGCTTGCGTTGTCCGCCTGACAAATGGCTAATCTGGCTATCGAGGTTGCTTATGCCTAACTGCGATAATATTTGCTTTATTTTTAATTCGTAGTCCCAGGCCTGCAAAGCATCCATCCGTTCTATCAGTTCCTGCATTCTGGCGGCGGTGGTATGGGCATCTTCCAGGCAGTGTTCATAATCCTGAATGGCATCCAGTATTTCGTTGCCGGAAGCAAAAATAGTTTGCTGAACCGTAAATGATTCGTTGAAAACCGGTTGCTGCCCCAGAAAACCAATTTTGATGCCTTTACGCACACTCACCGAGCCAGTGTCGGGTGGGATGGAACCGGCCAGCACATTTAATAAAGTTGATTTGCCGGAACCGTTAATGCCCACCAAAGCTATTTTCTGGCCCTGGCCGATGCCAAAGTTAAGGTCCTGGAAAAGCGGCTTTTCGCCGTAAGATTTAGAAATAGATTCAGCCGAAAGGTAATTCATAATACAAAGTTACCTAAAAATGCCCAATGCCCGAAAGAGAAAAATAAACCGATATGTGAATTTGTGAATTATTTGCCATAACCGGTGGCCGAAGAATATTTAAATATCTTGTTTATTATTTATCTGGAATATCTATCAGGTGTAAACATTGGGTTATGTTTATAATGATATAAGTGTTGGTCAGAAGCACGATTTCGGACGTTTTTGTCAAAATTATATAAAGGACTCGTAGCTTAAATTTAGGTTTGGTAATCGGTTATGCTTTTGTCCTGGCTTAACTCCTGAACATTCCACTTTAATCTATCGCAATTATCGGTTGTTATACCTGGGGCACATAGGGTGCGTAAACAAAAAAGGCCGGTTTTTCCGGCCTTTTTTGTTTACGCACGTTTTCATTACGCAAGTTGTTTGTCTGTTCTAATCAATAACCGCTAATTATTACATGCGGTTCTGGTGATTGCCAGTAATGTCGTTAACGGCTGTTTTAACCGGGTTGTGGGTGCTGGCATAAGCTGGTACAGTACGGGTCATCAGCGAAGCTGCTACTTCCATTAAACCAAATATTACGTGCGGTTCCCAAACGGTATCGCTGAATCCGAAAATCCAGGGAGATGCGGCCAGGAAAAGACCCGCAATCAAATCCATCCGTAAATGCGTACCCATCGAAATCGTTTTCATTATACCCATTTCAAAATCAGTCATTAGGGCTTGTAACAACATAACAATACCCAGAATAACCGGTACCCACGTTTCGGCTCCGCCATTATCAAAATTAAATATCCAAGGGGAAGCAATTAATAGAATGCCCATCAGATAATCTAATATCCCATGGACCTTGGTTGAAATAAATCTCATAGTTAATCTTCTTTATTTAGGTCTAAATTATTAACATACTTTAGGGGCTTATACGCCCCTGAAAGCAAAAGAGTTTTGCTTAAATATAAAATATATACTACTAAATGATTGTTTATGGTCTTTTAAAGATGCATGTATATTAATTTAATTATATAAACAGATGGATTAAATACGGAGGGTAAAAGTACTCATGCGTATAAATTCTTGGTTTAATTCTTATACCTTTGTCTATCAGAAAAGAATGAAATGTCAGAAACGGAACGCAAACAGCAACCAATCGGGATTTTTGATAGTGGCATTGGCGGCCTGACTGTGGCTCATGCCATAACCGAATTATTACCGCACGAGCAAATTCTGTATTTTGGCGATACTGCTCACCTGCCGTACGGCGACAAATCTACGGCGGCCATTCAGGCCTATGCCGTAAAAATCTGCGATTTACTCGTAAAACAGAAGTGCAAAGTAATTTTAATTGCTTGTAATTCGGCCTCAACGGCAGCTTTTGATTTGGTGCGCGAATACGTAGGCAGCAAAGCCAAAGCCCTAAATGTAATAGAGCCAGTTATTGCTTATGTCGGGGAAAATTTTCCGGACAAAAATATTGGCTTAATCGGGACGAAGCAAACGGTAAACTCGAATGTTTACCGCAAAAAAATAGATGATCTGAACCGGAATATTACCCTGAACTCGGTGGCTACGCCTTTACTGGCAGCTATGATCGAAGAAGGATTTTTTAATAATAATATCAGCGAAAGCATTATTCAGGCTTATTTATCCGAACCCGCACTCCAGAATATTGCGGCGCTGATTTTAGGATGTACCCATTACCCGCTAATTAAATACCAGATCGACAATTACTACAAGGGCCAGGTTGCCATTGTAGATGCCTCGCAGATTGTAGCCCAGCACGTAAAAGATTATCTGGAAAGCCAGGATTTAGCCGCCGAAGCATTGACGAAAGACCATACCTTTTACGTATCAGATTTTACCCGGTCTTTCGAAGCTTCTACGCGTATATTTTTCGGGCGCGAGGTACAACTAAAGCATTATCCGTTGTGGGAATAGGCATCATCCTGGACTTGGCTTCGCCCACCTGAATAGGCCTTAAGCTTTAATGAAAGCATATTAATTCCAGCTGGCAAACTACTTAGTTGCTATTGGTAAGGGTTTTAAAAGATAAAAACCACCAGGATCCTGAATAATTTGCCGGACTAAACGTTAAAAGATTATCTTTAGTAATAATCTAAGGTTATCCGTGAAAAGCGGAATTAAGATTTAAAAGTATGAAGAAAAGATATTTAAGGGTAGGCGATTGGAAACGCAATGTATTGCTGCTAGCTACTGCTTCCTGCCTGGGCCTGACCGCTTGTAACAACGGCAGCCAAAACGAACAGGGCGCCTCAGCCGATTGGTCCGACGGAGCCTCCTCTACTAAAGGGGTAATTACCGAACTCACCGAAGTAAGCCCCGATAAATGGCAGATAACCAACGAGCAACCAGCCGGCGTCGGTGAGGTAGCTGCTATTATGAGGCATTACGACGGGCAGGTTGATACGCTGAAAGGGGAGGCCCTGAAACAGCAGATGCAGCAATATGCCTCGGTTCATCCAACCAATACCAACGGCTTTGGCATGATGGATGTGCTGATGTGGAGCAGTATCGGGTACATGGCCGGCCGCATGATGTCGCCGAACCCCCGGTATTATGCCAACCCCAATGTTATGCAACGTACCAGCGCCTGGCGCAACGATATTTCGCAGCAACGGAGCCGGGGCACAACTTTTGGTGGTGGCGAAACCCGACGTTCGGCCCCGGCAGGTCGTTCCGGTGTTTTTTCTGGTCGTAGCGGCGGCTTCAACGCTTAACCAATTAATAACCTCGGGCTGTTATCGGCGGGTTCTTTTTTGCCCGAGATAACAGCTACTTGCGGGAGATAATTTTTATGAACCCGGCTGGTTTGTTCGAAATAAACCGGTAACAGCGGCTGCTTGTATTTAAATTTTATAGCTATCCAGCTTGCGTAAAGGTTACCATTCCTTTGTCGGGGATTTTAAACCTAAAAAAAGTAAAAAAGTGGCCATCTATTCTGGAGACAAATATAATTTACCTGATAATGGGCGTAATCGCATCAAACTGGTAACCCATACCGGCAATATTTCTACGGCTTTACATGGCATGGGCTGGAACTGGGTATTGGAAGACGAATGCGCAAATTATTTGCCCGGTGAAGCGGTGGTATTGCCACAGGCCCAGGCCGATAAGTTATTGCAGGCCGCCGATGATCTTTACCAAATGATGGTTGGCGCTGTACCCGACGATTTGCCCGATGACTTTTTACGCCAGCTCGCCATCCCGGAAATATTATGGCCTCTGGTGCGGCATTCCTGGAACGATGAACGACATTGGCATTTATACGGTCGCTTTGATCTGGCCGAAACCCCCGAAGGCCCGAAACTGATTGAATTTAATGCCGATACGGCCACGGGCATTCCCGAAACGGCAGTGGTCCAATGGGCCAGCTTGGCTGCCGCTGGTAAAGATGATGCTTCGCAGGCTTCCGGCTTATTCGAGGCTTTGGTCGCGCAGTTTCAAAATTGGGCGGAGCTGAACGCTGATCTGGAACCATCCTTGCTGGTTACCTACATTGGGGCGAGCGCCGAAGATTATACCAACTGTGAAGTATTAGCTCAGGCCGCCCAGGAAGCTGGTTTTAATACCCACCTCTGTCCCATCGACGAAGTAACCTTCACCGTTACGGGAGCAGACCGGGGCGTATGGGCACAAACCGGCCCGGATGAATGGCAGCGTTTTTCATTTGTTTACAAATTATTGCCCTGGGAGCAGCTGGCCTGGGAAGAACCCGAATTAATAAAAGACTTAGATAATTTATTGCGCACCCGCAATGTAGTTATCGCCAACCCGGCCTATACCCTGATATTGCAAAGCAAAGGTATGTTAGCCTGGTTGTGGCAAAACTTTCCGTACCACCCGCTTTTGCTCGAAAGCTCCTTTGGCCGCTTGGGCGGCCATTATATTACCAAACCTTTTTATGGCCGCGAAGGTCAGAACGTAGAAGAAATAAAGGGCGGTGAATCCGTTGTCCGGACCGAAGGTGAATTTGCACGTCAGCCAAAAGTATACCAACGCTTTTGTAAATTCCCGCAAGACGAGGCCGGTAACCTGTACCAGACGGGCGTGTTCTGGGCCGGGGAAGGTTGTGCCATTGGGTACCGCCGGGCACCCGGCATTATCAACAATACCTCGCAGTTTTTGGCGCACCTGTTGGAAGAATAACAAGGAATACTTTGTTTTTTTTAAAAACGAAGGACGCTCTGCCAATATAATTAAGTCTTATTCTATTTTATTAATCAGAATGAAATACCTTTGCCGGACTATTCCGGGTTCCTTATGCTGGCGTTACTCCTTTGCCTTGTATTTTTACTGCTGATAGTAATCATTACGACCTATGCCGAACGCAAAGTGGCGGCCTTTATCCAGGACCGCCTGGGGCCCACTGAAAGCGGCCCCCATGGTATTCTGCAATCGGTGGCAGACGTTCTCAAACTTCTGCAAAAAGAAGATATTATTCCTGCGGCGGCCGATAAACCGCTTTTTACCCTGGCTCCCATCATTATGTTTGCGGCGGTTCGGGCGGGTTTTGGAGTTATTCCCATTACTCCTTCGGTCATTGCGTCGGGCGCCTACCTGGGCGTGTTTTACCTGCTGGCTATTATTTCGCTGGATGTAATTGGCTTGCTCATGGCCGGTTGGGGATCTAATAATAAATACGCCGTTCTGGGAGCTATGCGCTCGGTAGGGCAGATTGTTTCTTACGAAATACCAGCAGGGTTAGCCGTTTTATGCGTGGTAATGATTAGTCAAAGCCTTGATTTACAGGAAATAAGTTTTCAGCAAGGTATTTTAATGAACCAGTTCTCCGGGTTGGAGAAGGAAGCTAATTATTTATTTGGATTAAAAGCCCTGAACCTGGATGTAACGTTTATAGGCGGAATAACTACCTGGAATATCTTCCGGATGCCGTTCCTTTTTATTGCTTTTATAATTTATTTTATTTCGTCTCTGGCCGAATGTAACCGGGCACCATTTGATATTCCGGAAGCCGAATCGGAACTGGTAGCAGGCTTTCACGTGGAGTATTCCGGTTTTCGGTTTGCGGCCATGTTTCTGGCCGAATATTCCATGATGGTGTTGGTAAGCCTAGTGGCCGTTGTTTTGTTTTTAGGCAGTTGGAATACGCCGTTTCCGAATATTGGGCCGGCAACTTTAGCTACCTGGACCACCGGTACGCCGGGTACCTGGACGGGGCACTTGTGGGGAGTAGTCTGGCTTTTGTCTAAAACCGTAATATTAATTTACACCCAAATCTGGATACGGTGGACCTTTCCGCGGTTGCGCGTAGACCAATTAATGCACCTGTGCTGGAAAGTTTTTACGCCCATCATGCTGGTCCTGGTACTATTGACCGGATTGTGGCGATTATGGATGATTTAAGAAATGAAAGAATATATTTCAAACCGTTATAACAATAACTTTTTTTCGGTGGTAGGTGCCCTGCTGAAAGGCATGCAACTGACCCTGCAGCACTTTTTCCGGGCCGGCAAGCGCCGGGAGCCTACCTATGTTAGCGACGCCAACTACTTTAAACAACCGGAAGGGTTGGTAACCTTAACCTACCCGTACGAAGCCCTGCCGGTGCCCGAAGTGGGCCGTTATCGTTTGCACAACGAAATTGACGACTGCATTGTGTGCGACCTTTGCGCCAAAATATGCCCGGTAAACTGCATTGAAATTGAATCTATTAAGGCTACCGAAGATATTGGCATTACTTCCGACGGTACCAAAAAAAGATTGCATGCAGCCGTATTTAATATCGATTTGGCTAAGTGCTGTTATTGCGGTTTGTGTACCACGGTTTGCCCCACCGATTGCCTTACCATGACCAAGGTATACGACTTTCCGGAAACGGATGTGAAAAACATGATTTACCACTTTACGAATTTATCGCCGGAAGAGGCCCGGCAAAAGCAACAGCAATATGATAAGCAGCAGGCCGAAATAGCCGAAACGAAAGCGGCCGCTCTGCGGGCGCGGCAGGAAGCAAGTAATGATAAAGGGGAAAAATAATTAAATTATTTTGTCTGGCTGAAAAGCCGGAAAAGCTAACCGAAGAACCTAACCGAACAAAGGCAAAATTGATTATAAAGGTTTTACCCGAATTAATTTGAACAGAAAATATAGTTGCGTAAATAAATGAACCCGGTACTCCTGCTTTTTTATGTATTTGGTTTAATGGCAGTTGGGGCGGCAGCCTTTATGGTGGCCACCAAGAATGTGCTGTACGCGGCCTTTGGTTTGCTCATTACATTGCTTTCATTGGCGGCTATTTTTATTCTGCTGTTCGCCGATTTTGTAGCTGTTGCCCAACTTATGATTTATGTGGGAGGGGTGGTGGTACTGATACTTTTTGGGGTGATGCTGAGTAACCAAGTGCAGGGGAAAGCGGTGCAGTCCGAATCGGTGAACCGTTGGAGCGGCAGCCTGGTGGTCCTTACTTTATTTGGTGGTCTCGCCTATTTGATATTGTCTGCCAATTATTTAGTTCCGGCCGCACCATTGGCCTCGGCAGGGGACCTGCCGGAAACCAAAACCAGCATTATTACCATTGGTATCCGGTTGATTACTAACTTTGCCCTGCCGTTTGAGGTAGCCTCCCTGATTCTGCTGATTGCGCTTATGGGAGCCGCTTATATAAGTACCGAAGAAAAACATGACTAATATTCCGTTAATTCCGGTTTTATTGCTGGGGGCGGTGCTTTTCTGTCTGGGCCTGCTGGCCGTCATTACCAAGCGGCATGCCATCGTGGTTTTAATGGGCATCGAACTGATATTTAATGCCGCTAACCTAAACCTGGTGGCTTTTAACCGGTTGCAGCCAGACTTGATGCAGGGCCAGATATTTTCCGTTTTTGTAATGGTTATTGCCGCAGCAGAATCGGCGGTTGCTTTGGCCATTATATTAAAAGTATACCAATATTTTAAAACCGTAAACCTGGACCAAATCGGCTCCGGAACCGACACCTAACTTAGAAGCTTGAACCTGAACGCTGCTTTTACGTCAACCGCCGAACAGAATAGCCTGGCCTTATGGGCGCTGGTGGTTTTGCTGCTGCCTTTAGTCGCGGGTGTGCTGTTGCTGGTAACTGGCCGCAAATTGCCTCGACAGGGCGATTGGCTGTCCATTGGCGCTACGGGTTTGTCTTTCCTGCTGGCCCTTTATTTGTTTTTTCAGGTTTGGGAGATGCCCGTGGTCCACGTAGTGCAGAACTGGTTTGGTTTAGCTGGCGCGGGCAGCAATACCTTCGCTTTTACCATTGGTATTTACCTCGATAACCTGGCCGTGCTGATGCTGGTAATCGTTACCTTTATTTCGCTGCTGGTGCAAGTGTTTTCGGTGATTTACATGCATGGCGAATGGCGGTATCATCAATATTTCGGTTACCTGGGTATATTTACTTTCAGCATGCTGGGTATTATTCTGGCCGACAACCTGTTGTTGCTGTTTGTTTTCTGGGAATTGGTTGGTTTTTCGTCGTACCTGCTAATTGGGTTCTGGTACGAAAAAGACTCGGCCGGGCGGGCGGGCAAAAAAGCTTTCTTGTTTAACCGGGTGGGTGATATTGGCTTTTTACTCGGTATTTTTCTTTTTTATACCTACTTCCAGACCTTCGACTTAGTTATTTTAAAAAATGCCGTGGCGGGCGGCATAAACCAGGGCGCAGCCTTTTTATTTCCGGCCTCGGTGGCCGGGAACAGCTCGGTTACATTAAGTTATTCTTTATTAACCTTGGCCGGCCTCGGAATATTTTGCGGCTGTGTTGGGAAATCGGCGCAGTTTCCACTGCAGGTATGGTTGCCCGATGCAATGGAAGGGCCAACACCCGTTTCTTCCTTAATTCATGCCGCTACCATGGTTGCCGCCGGGGTTTATTTATTGGCACGTTGCTTTCCCTTTTTTACCGAAGATGCGCTGCTGGTCATTTCTATTATTGGTGCGCTAACCGCGCTGCTAGGCGCTTTGGCGGCCACTGCCCAGTACGACATCAAAAAGATTCTGGCTTTTTCTACTATTTCGCAGTTAGGGTATATGGTAATGGGCATGGGGGTAGGGGCGCACGATGCATCTTTGCTGCACCTGGTAACCCACGCTTTTTTTAAAGCTTCGTTATTTTTAAATGCTGGTATTATTATTCATGCCATGCACCACGCCGCACACGAATTAGCCGATGAGCATTCCGATGTACAGGATATTCGCAACATGGGTGGCTTTCGCAAAATATTACCCCTTACGTTTTACGCGTATATTCCGGCGGCAGCGGCGCTGGTTGGGTTGCCCTTGTTCTCTGGCTTTTTATCTAAAGATGCCATTCTGACTGGCGCCTGGGCCTGGGCCGGTTTTAAGAGCCTCAACGGAAATTATTTGTATTATCTTGTGCCGCTATTTGCTTTTGGTTCGGTGCTGTTAACCGGTTTTTACATGGCCCGGCACTGCTTTTATATTTTCTTTGGCCATAGCAAGTTATACCAGGCACCCACCTTGTTACGTGCGAGCAAAACGACTGAGACCTCCGGCTGGTTGCTGGTACCAGTGGCCGTTTTGGCAATTTTATCGCTGGCTTTTTTCTTTTCCTTCAACCCGTTCAGTTATGCGGGTAGTTGGGTGATGCAAGGGCTGAGCTGGCAAAAATTATTATTCGGACAACCGGGTTTGTCGGCGGACTTGCTGCCGGCTATTACGGCGTATTTACACGAAGCTGCTTATATTTCGCTGGCTACAGCTGTTTTGTCGGTTTTGCTGGCAGTAGGCGGGCTCTGGCTGGGGTGGCTGAATTATAAAAGTGCTAGGAGAGGCGGTATATTAACGACAGCGGCTCCGGCTTCCAGTTTTGGCCGGTTGGCATACCACCATTTTTACCTCGATGCTTTTTACGAAAAGGTTATCATAAATCCGTTTATGCGGCTAACTGGTAGGGTAGCAGCCTTTGATAATTATTTTATTGATTACAGTCTGAATACTTTTGCCAAAATAATGGTGGTACTGGCCAAATTAATCTCCTGGGGCGACCGGTGGTTAGTAGATGGCACCATTCATTTAGTAGTTAAAGTGGCAGGCTTCGTGGGGAAATTAGGGCGATTTATGCAAAATGGCAAGGTGCAGACGTACTACATTTTTTCGGTTTTGGGTCTTATATTATTGGTTTTATATATACTTGCATTCTAAATATCCGGATTAGCTTCCGGCGTGCGCAACTGGAGAAATGAATTATATTTTAAGCAGCCTTATTTTTATTCCTTTATTGGCGGTACTCATTATCCTGTGCTTACCAAAACAGTTCTATAATGGAATCAAACTCGTTTCATTGCTGGCTACTGGCCTGCAATTAATTTTAGCGGTTTGGTTATTTTCTGCTTTTAACCCGGCTACTACCCAGGCTTACCAGTTTGTGGAGCAACTCAACTGGATTAGCCTCGATTTGCAAAGCCTGGGTCTGCTCCAGATTCAATATTTTATTGGGGTAGATGGGATTAGCCTGGGTATGGTATTGCTTACCGGACTTATCAGCGTAGTGGGGGTTATCGCTTCCTGGACCATCTCGAAGAACGTAAAAGGCTATTTTGCGCTGTATCTGCTGTTGGTGGGCAGCGTTATGGGGTGTTTTCTGGCCCTCGACTTCTTTTTATTTTACCTTTTCTTCGAATTCATGCTCCTGCCCATGTATTTCCTCATTGGCATGTGGGGCGGGCCGCGCCGCGAATATGCAGCCATTAAATTTTTTATTTATACGCTGGTTGGTTCCTTACTCATCCTGATTGTCATGATCGGGTTGTATACTTCTGTTATCGACCCGGTTGCTACGGCCATTAGAGCAGGTCATGCGCCGGTTTCCGGTCCGGTTACGACGGCAACTATTGCGGAAGTACAGCGGCAGGTGGTCGCCGGAACACTGGCCAGTGAAAGCCTAGTGCATACCTTTTCCATTCCGGATATGCAGCAAGCGGCTAATTTTGTTCCCGGTAGTATTTTACACGTACTTTCGCAGAAGAAGCTGTGGGGTTATCCGGTACGGTACCTGGCCTTTTTGTTATTATTTATTGGTTTTGCTATAAAGCTTCCGGTGGTGCCGGTACATACCTGGTTACCTGATGCGCACGTAGAAGCCCCCACGGCTATTTCGGTACTATTGGCAAGTTTGCTCTTAAAGGTGGGCGGCTACGGATTGTTCCGGATTGTGTACCCGGTTTTTCCTGAAGCGGCGGCTTACTACGCTTACTTTGTAGGTTTGGTAGGAGTAGTATCTATTATTTACGGCGCGATGTGTGCGCTGGCCATGGCCGACCTGAAAAAAATGATTGCTTATTCTTCGGTGTCGCACATGGGTTTTGTACTGCTGGGTCTGGCCTCGCTCACCGCCGAAGGTACCAACGGTGCAATTTACCAGATGTTTAGTCACGGTTTAATTTCGGCCATGCTCTTTATTATTACCGGCGTAATTTACGACCGGTCGGGCAGCCGGATTATTGATAATTTCCGGGGATTAGCCTTCTCAATGCCGGCTTTTACAGCATTGGTGGTAATTGCTTTTTTTGCTTCGCTGGGGTTACCGGGTTTTTCTGGGTTTATTGCGGAGTTGCTGGTGCTGCTGGGTGCTTTTTCTTCATCGACAGTTTCGGGTATGCTGCCCCGGTGGATGGCCATTGTCGCTACCATAGGTTTATTGTTAGGCGCGGCTTATTACCTGTGGGCCTTGCAGCGGATGTTTTTCGGAAAGCACTGGGTACACCCGGAATTAAATGGAAAATCCGCCATGACCGACCTTACCGGAAGAGAATATCTGATGTTGGTGCCGTTGGCGATCCTGGTTTTGGTGTTCGGTTTATTCCCTTCGTTGCTGCTTCAGAAAATAAGTCCCGGTATAAATCATTTTTTGCAGTTGGTTTTACAAAATGGAGGGTAATAAAGTCATCCGGTATTAAAAGTAATCCTGTAACTTTGTACCCGTGAATATTTCGGCCCCATCGCTAATAGCCTCTCTCACCGATATCCGCAATGGCTTCGCCTTTTTGGGACCGGAACTAATTCTTTCGTTTTTTTTCCTGTTGCTGGTAGGACTTGATTTATTTAAATCACGGGTGCTTAAACAAGCTTTGCCGTTTGTTGCCTTAACCGGTATAATTTTGGGTTTACTTACCCAGGTAAATTTTCTGCATCAATTAGCGGCAAAGCAAACCACGGTTTTTTTTACCGGATTATTAATTTCTGATGGGCTGGCACATTTTGCCGGCCTTTTGTTTTCGGTGGCCGGCGTTCTCACTATTGTGCTGTCGCTGTTAAGTAATCAACTACGCCTTAAATTTTCCGGACGCGGCGAATATTATGCTTATTTGCTGGTTTTACTCACAGGCTTAAACCTAATGGCTAAATCAGTTAACCTGTTAATGTTGTTTGTAGCGCTGGAACTCGTTTCAATTGCGTCTTACCTTTTAACCACCACATTAAAAAAGCAGCAAAATGCCCTGGAGTCGGGTTTGAAATATATCCTCTACGGTACCCTTGCATCCGGGGTCATGCTCTATGGGATGTCTTTTCTCTACGGCTTCGGTGGTTCGCTCAGCTTTACAGATGCCGCCTTCTGGACGAATTTAAGTCGCTTGAACGGACCCTTTTTTCTGGTTATTTTCCTGCTGACTTTTGCAGGATTTCTGTTTAAAATTGCCGCCGCGCCTTTCCATTTTTGGGCGCCCGATGTGTACGCCGGTGCTCCTGCTCCCATCGTAGCCCTCTTTGCTACTGCTCCTAAAATAGCAGGCTTTGTCGTTATTATCAGGTTTCTGGCCCAAATAAAAAGTTATCTGGTCCCGGCCCTGCAAGACGATGTTATGGTATTGATAGGCGGTATCGCTTTACTGACGCTGGTGATTGGCAATTTTACCGCCCTATGGCAGTCGGGTGCCCGGCGCTTGCTGGCTTATTCATCGGTGTCGCACGCCGGATTTATACTGGCCGCATTGGCCGCATTGGCAACTAATTCCACTGAAGCAGTTTTATTTTACTTGTCGGTACTGCTTTTTATGAACTTTAGCGTGTTTTTACTCGTGCAGATATTTGAAGAAAGACTGCAAATTTTTTATATTAAGGACTTAGCCGGAGCAGGTAAAAACTACCCGGTATTAGGTATCCTGGCCATTATTATTCTTATTTCGCTCACTGGTTTGCCGCCTACCGCTGGATTTACAAGTAAATTGTTGCTTTTTACCAATATTTGGCAAAATTATTCGGCTACCGGCAGCCCGCTTTTATTAACCCTCCTGTTAGCTGGTATCCTGCTAACCGGGGTCGCTTTTTTCTACTACATCCGGATTCCCTACTTCCTGTTTTTTAAAAGGAATTTTAGTTCTGAAAAAAAGGTTGTGCTAGGGAGAGATAACATCGCTTTGAGCCTACTTACTTTACCCTTGCTTTTATTTTTCTTTCAGCCGGCCTGGCTGACCGAATTAATACGAGAGGTTGTTCTTTATTCTAAATAATATTATGAGTGACGAGATAAAACATGAATGCGGCATTGCGCTGGTCCGGCTTCGGAAGCCCATTCAGTATTATGCAGAGAAATATGGTACTGCCATGTATGGCATAAACAAGTTGTACCTGTTAATGGAGAAACAGCACAACCGTGGCCAGGATGGCGCGGGCGTAGCCAGTATAAAAATTAATACCAAACCCGGCACCGAATATATATCGCGCTACCGATCCGTGAAGAACCGGGCCATCAATGATATCTTCGGGAAAATCTCCGATACGTATTCTAAACTCAAAAAGCAGCACCCCAAAGAAGTGCATGATTTGGATTGGCTGCAGCAGAACATGCCTTTTCTGGGCGATGTGTACCTGGGACACCTGCGCTACGGTACCCACGGCATCAATAGCATCGATAACTGCCATCCGTTTGTCCGGGAAAATAACTGGCGGAGCCGGAGCCTGGCCGTGGCCGGTAATTTTAACATGACCAACGCCGACGAATTATTCGATGCCCTGACCGAAATCGGGCAGCATCCCCGCCACACCACCGACACCGTAACGGTACTAGAAAAAATCGGCCACTTTCTCGAAGAAGAAAACCAGTCTTTGTTTGAGCATTACAAAAAATCGTATTACACCAATATTCAGATTACCCAGCTGATAGAAGACAACCTGAACCTACAGCGTGTACTGCGGCGGGCCTGTAAAGACTTCGACGGCGGTTATGCCATGGCCGGCTTAACAGGTTACGGTGCTTCATTTGTAGTACGCGACCCTAACGGCATTCGCCCGGCTTATTATTACATTGATGAAGAAATAGTGGTGGTCGCTTCCGAAAAGCCAGCCATTAAAACGGCATTTGGGGTTGAATACGACCAAATTAAAGAGATTACTCCGGGTCACGCCCTGATTATAAATAAAAACGGCGGCTCGCGCGAACTCGAAATCATACCCGAAGCCAAAAAAACATCCTGCAGCTTTGAACGCATTTATTTTTCCCGTGGCAATGATCCGGAAATTTATAACGAGCGGAAGAATATGGGCCGGCTCCTCTGCGACCAAATTCTGAAAGCCGTAGATTACGATCTGAAAAATACGGTTTTCTCTTATATTCCTAATACCGCCGAAACAGCTTGGTTGGGCCTGATGAAAGGTATTGAAGATCACCTGCGAGATTACCGCCGGCAAGCTATCCAGGACGGTATTGAATCTGAAGAAGAACTCGATCGGATATTAGCCTTAAAGCCGCGGGCCGAAAAGCTGGTAATTAAAGACGCTAAATTACGCACCTTTATTACCGATAATGATAACCGCAACGATTTGGTCGCCCACGTTTACGATACCACCTACGAAGTAATAAATAAGGGGGTGGATACTATTGTGATGATAGATGACTCAATTGTGCGGGGAACAACCCTCGAGAAGAGCATCATCCGGATGTTGGACCGCCTGGAACCGAAAAAAATTATTGTGGTTTCCTGTGCCCCCCAAATCCGTTATCCCGATTGTTATGGTATTGATATGTCGCGGCTGAAAGAGTTTGTTGCTTTCCGGGCTATGTTGCTGCTACTCGAAGACAATGGCTGGGAGTACAAACTCGACGAGGTTTATGACCAGTGCCGGGCCAATACCGACCGGGAAATTTTTAAACGGGTTAATTTTGTAAAAGAGTTGTACAATTTATTTACTCCGGACCAGATTTCGGCCAAAATAAGCGAAATTGTGAAAGCTCCGGAAGTTAATGCCGATGTGGAAGTAATTTACCAGACTATCGAAAATTTGCACGTTGCCTGCCCTAATCATTCCGGCGACTGGTATTTTACCGGCAATTATCCCACGCCGGGTGGAATAAAAGTGGTAAACCGCGCCTTTATGAATTTTATGGAAAGGAAAGAAGTAAGAGCGTATTAAGCAATACATGCTTATTTTAACCCCAGCAGAAAGTGATTATCAAATATTGTCCTTACCCTAATGGTTATGTGTACCCATTAGGGTAAGGATTTTTTTTGGTGCAAGGCTTCTGTTTATACTATTAATACTTCAAAGTTGCGCATTAGACACAGGTTAACTGTTTAACTGGCGCGAGCCGCCAGCTGCGGGTCTTTTATTTGCCGGTCACTCACCAATATTATTTTAAATATTCAAGCGGCCAGAGAACGGAAGGAGCTATTTAAAAAAATCTCTGGTGGTTTAAGGCCATGAGAACGCCCGCGCCAAATAACGCACAAAGCAAAATTTACGGTAGCCAAGCTCTAACGAAATAGTAGGTATAAATTCCAAAGAGTAAATGAACCCAGGAGTAAGTAGCGGGTTGATTTTAAGGCAATCGATTTTTGCAGGATGCTTAAATTTTTAGAATTAACTGAATTTTTATTCTTCCGATCCAGAGGCTAATTAATTAAAAAAATTACCTTTTTAATTAAATAAAAACCCCTGATTTTAGCGCTTTGACCTGGTGAAAATTGGATGATATTTTTACCCTTTCGGCGGTTATGAGTAAAACTTTATCCCGCTATTTAAATTTTATGCGGTAATATTTCTTAATTACCGAGCCTGTAAAATGCCTTTGTTTATTAGTTGCTACCCTTTTTTAGGTTTTCGGAACTAACCAGCCAACTCTAACACATTCTGCTAGAACAAACATCCTGCAAATCAAATCGTAAAGGATTTACTTTTACAAAGCATAAATTTTAATTCTTTAATTCAAATATTTTAATATTGATATGTAAACATTTTGCTTCCATTTTACGTAAATATTACCCTGAATAATTGAATATTATTTACTAAAAGTTTAATTTAATAAGAATATTAACTATCTAGTATTTATATTTGTTTTCGAAAGATATACATAGAGCCAAGTAGATTTATTTATAAAACTTATTTCCAGAATGATTATCTGACTAATTGGCATAATTATGGATTGTTACCTTTACCTAGCATTTTACCAACACCATTAACATATTTTATCATGAAGATTTCGATAGTAACAGTTGCCTATAACAGCAGTGCAACGATCCGGGACACGATAGAATCGGTGTTGTCACAGGATTATACGGACCTTGAATATATATTGGTAGATGGCGCA
>JAQBNV010000286.1 GCA_028288395.1 Adhaeribacter sp.
ATATTAAAATTATTGAGCCGCCGGTACTTGCGCGATGTTAATGCCAGCCGGGTTGATATTATCAAATGCCTGATGCCACACTGCTGTATTGGGGTTGATGTAATTGTGGGCTTCCCCGGCGAAACCGAAGAAGATTTCCTGGAAACCTATAACTTCCTGAATGAACTGGACATAAGCTACCTGCACGTTTTTCCTTATTCCGAGCGGGATAATACGCGGGCCATTTCCTTGCCGGGTTCGGTAGCTATCAAAGAGCGAAACCGGCGGGCCGACATGTTGCGGATATTATCAGAGAAGAAGAAACGGTTGTTTTACGAACAAAATTTACAAACCGAAACCACCGTGTTATTTGAAGCCGATATTCAAAATGGCCTGATGGAAGGCTTCACCGAAAATTATATCCGGGTGGTAGCCCAATACGATCCGCTCCTGGTAAACGAAACCAAATACGTCCGCCTGACTAAATTGAATGAAAAAGGTTTGATGGAAGTAGAAGAAGCTTTCGCCGAGGTATTACACCATTAAAACTTAACCTTCAGCTATTTAAAAAAAAGGCCGGAATAAATTTCCGGCCTTTTGTTTTAAATAGCTAACACCATTTCATACTGGGTTAAAAATTGGGTTAAGCCCAATTCTTCCAAAAAATTAAGCGTAGACTCACTCCGCTCATCAATATTTATCACCGACAGCGGCGTGGATTTGCCGGCACCCAACTTCCGGAAAAGGTGCGTGCCCAGCCCCGCTCTCCGGTACGCCGGGTCGATGGCAAACTGGGCCACCCGGTTCGTGTTTTCAAGCACCGCTCCGTAACCGATTAATTCCTCTTTCCGGTAAACCCCAATCAAGCGGGTAAAATCCCGGGCACGTTGCAAGGCCGCAAAATTATATTGCCACGACGGCACAAAATCCCAGAAAGATTCGGCTTGTCGCCAATCCAAATCCGGTACCTCCCGCAGGCTGATTCCTGCGGGTAGCGCCCTTAATATAAAACCGGGTAAGCCGGCTTTTATTTCGCCTTTGTAGCTTTCCAGGGTGCGCGCCACTCTAAAACCTATTTTTTCATAATTCCGCAGGGCTACTTCATTTTGGGTTACTACTTCCAGCAAACAGTTTTTAACCTGCGCCGCCTTTAATTTATCAATCGTGTAGGCATACAATTCTTGGGTAAGCTTTCTACCGCGGTAAGCCGGTACTACTCCCGTGCCGCCATTGTAAGCCGTAAGTTGCCCTTCCCATAGCCCTAAACCCTGCAAAATAAAACCAACGAGTTTCTCCCCGTCAAAAGCGCCAACCGAATGTTCCAGGTTTATGCCATCGCGGGTAAGTTTTTGAATTAATTGGGCTTCTGTAAAATGCATGGGCAGGAGATAATCAGAGAAGGCCAGGTTAAAGGTATCCGCTAAAGTCTGGAGAGAGAAATGCTGTAAATCTCGGAATTGCATGGTTTTATTATTCTCCTAATTTAGTAGAAGCGACTTAGATTTAAATATTTGAAAGTAATTGAATATTTATAAACGAACGGCAGGTGGCGTTGGCGCCTCGGCTGGAATTTTTTTCACCTTTTGTGGCAACCAATACCGGAGCCCGAAAGATAAACTCATGAGGCTGGGGTAACCTGGGATAAATGTAGTGGAAAATTCGTATTGCTCGTTTAAAGCCAGGTTATACTCAAATTCGCCGGCGTACGGAATAAATTTATACTGCCATTTACTTTCGGCTCCGCCGTCGAAAAAACCAGAATCCCGGTAATTCTCCAGCTCGTACCAATTGCGGCGGTAAACCAAAGTAGGACCGAAACCGCCATTGAGCGAATGTTTACCTTTTTTAAAAATCACCCATCGTACCCCCACATGCGAAAAGCCTCCCAGTTGCGCGGCGCAATCAGAATATACCGCCTGAATTACTTTTAAAGAAAATTTATTTCGTTTGAGAAAATGCTCGTAGCCCAACGTTCCCCCCAGGTTTAATACTAGGTAGCCTTTTTTATCGGGGTTCAAAGGCATTAAGAGGGCGTTTACATCGCCTTTGGGATGGAGGCTTACACCAAAAAATTTCAGATTTAAATTACTTTGGGCCGGTACCCGCACCGGAACCGTCAGGGAAATAAGAAGAAATAAAAAAAGTAATCTGAGCATGGGTTTACGGCATCGGCATCCGGCTAAAAAAAGCAAAATTAAAAATGTTTATGCGCCCGGATTCTTTAAACTGCTACGGCCGGCACCAGAATAGTGTTGTACCGGAGCATAAAAACTAAATATTTTCCTTCGTTCTTTCAGGTGCAGCCCAAGCTTATCCTTCCGGTATAAAATATAAAGCGGTACGGAATATTTATTGTCAAAACCGGCCGCTCAGGGTCAGGCTGAAATTTCGGCCCGGCGCGCTGATGGTAGAAGCAAATACCCGATAGTGGCGGTCGAATATATTTTCGAGAGCAGCGACCACCTCCATCTTCGGATGCAATTGATACGAACTGCGCAGGTTTAAGGTGTACCAGGCGGGCATACCAGAAGGGGTAGCAAAAGCAAAATTGTCTTCGCCCAGCAGGTTGTAATGGCGCAACGCTTTTGCCCCGTTATAATGGGCGTAAAATTCACCCCGGAATTTCTTTAGCTGTAGTTTAAGGCTGGTCCGGCCAAATACCGGCGGAATATGATCGAGCGGATAATCGGTCGAACCGGTTTTGATGCGGCCAAAGGTATAATTAACGGTGCTGGTTATAGATACGGCCGCGGAAATATAGGCGGCAATATTGGCACTAAACCCGTACACCAAAGCTTTTTGGGCATTTACATTTTTTAATACCTGACTGTTTTGGTTGCTAAAATAAATAAAGGACTGCCCGTTAAAAGTTCTGGCCTGGGTGGTAATAGCCTGGCGATACCAGGTATAATAACCCACTCCTTCTACCCGGAAACGCTGGTTAAAACCTTTGGCTAATGTTAATTCGGCATTATAGGTATACTCTGGCTTTAAATCCGGGTTGGGCACAATTACTGTTCCCGGAACACTTTCAAATACTTTACTCAGATCATCTACGTTGGGAGCCCTGAATCCGCTGGAAGCCTGGGCAGCGATGCGCCATTCCTGACCAGGCAAATAAGTGAGGCCCAGGTTACCATTGAGGGCGCCATTATTTTGGGTTACCGCATCAAAAGGGAAAGGAAAGAAAGTTTTATCTCGAAACCGGGCTTTTAGATTTACCTGGCTAAACCGCAAACCGTCGTGCAGGATAATGCGAGGCGAGACTTCGTAAGCGTGGGTAACATAAGCCGCCACCGACGACATAGTAGAACCACCATCCGGGTAACGGCTATCTAAAGGTGCAGTAGCCCGGGTTTCTAGGTGTTGCTGGAATGCCCGTGATTTTACGGTATTGTGCGTTCCTTCCAGACCATACCGGAATTCATTTTTCCCGCTTTCTTTTTCTAAATCGATATTTATCGAGTATACCCCAACCTGTTCCAGCCGGCTGTTGCGGTATTCTTTTTGATAGTCGCGGTCCATGCGGCTCTCCTGCAGGTGCTGGTACGCGCCAACCAAACGGGCCTGATCGTAGAAAAAACTATTGCCTTTCTGCTCCAGACTGTAAGCAGAAAACCACCTTTTTTGCGGACCGTAATACCATTCGGCAAACCGGGGATTTTCGTTCCGGAGCAAGGTCAGGCGGTCGTAACGCGGAATATCTGAAGAGGTGGAATATTGAATATTTAGCCCGTGGGTAGTTTTTTCGGAAGGTTGATATTTTATTTTCTGCAAAAAATCGTACTGGCGGTAACCCGAAGGCTGTAAAATATTCGGATTGGCATTCCGGAAAGTACTGTCCTGGCCGTTTACCCGTTGCACGTAAAAAGTTCGCCTACTCGATTCCCCGTTAAACCGGTTCTTGTTTTTACCCTGCCGCAAATCCGAAAAATCAGATAAAGTCAAACCCGACAGAAAAGCTACTTTTTTGACCCCCCAGTTAATATCGGTGTGAACTGTTTTT
>JAQBNV010000211.1 GCA_028288395.1 Adhaeribacter sp.
TTTTTATAAGTAGTTTTCAAATACATGGGAATCAAGCCGGTCATCCAATCGTTGCAATGGACAATATCGGGCTGCCAACCCAATTTTTTTACGGTTTCCAGCACGCCTTTGCAGAAAAATATGGCCCGTTCATCGTTGTCCGCATGAAATTTATTGTCTTTGTCTACCAGAACGGATTTGCGGTGAAAATAGTCTTCGTTGTCAATAAAATATACCTGAAGTTTGGCATTGGGAATAGATGCTACCTTGATAATGAGCGGTTTTTCTTCTTCACCCACGGCAATATTTATACCGGAAAGTCTTACTACTTCGTGCAACCGATTCTTTCTTTCGTTAATCAAACCAAAACGTGGAACAAAAATACGGATTTCCATGCCTCTTTCTTGCATGGCCTGGGGTAGCATTCTCAGGAATTCCGCTACTTTTGTGGTTTGTAAGAAAGGATTGATTTCAGTGGCAGCGTACAGGATTCTAAGTTTAGACATTGACTTGAATAGTAAGGGTTAAATTAGGCACAAAATTCGGCAGTACAAAATTACATATTTTTTATCATACTTTCAATTTTATTTGGTTAAATATACCTTTGCGGGCCTTTAGTACTTAAATTTTAAATCATTTGCATGTATATAATATCTTCTGCCGCTGATATTAAACAGAAAGCTGAACAGATTCGCCGCTCTGGAAAAACCATTGGTTTGGTGCCTACTATGGGGGCCTTGCACGAGGGACACTTGCATTTATTGCGCACCGCCGCCCAGGAAAACGACATAGCAGTTTGCAGTATTTTTGTAAACCCCACCCAATTTAATAATGCGGATGATTTTGATTTATATCCCCGGGTAATAGAGGTCGATGCTGCTTTATTAACGGAGAATAAATGCGAGGTATTATTTGCGCCGGCCGTATCCGAAATGTATCCGGAGGCGTTGCAACTTAAATTTGATTTTGGCCCCCTGGAAACTGTAATGGAAGGCCGGTTCCGGCCGGGTCATTTTACCGGGGTAGCTGCGGTGGTAAGTAAATTGTTTCATTTGGTTAAGCCCCACAAGGCTTATTTTGGCCAGAAAGATTTGCAGCAATATGCCATTATCCGCCGTTTGGTAACAGATTTGAGCTTCGACCTGGAACTGGTATGCCACCCGATTGTGCGGGAGCCCGACGGACTGGCCATGTCGTCGCGGAACCGCCGGCTTTCAGGGCCGGAGCGGCAGGTCGCTACTCATTTATATAAAGCCTTGCAACTGGCCCGGGATTTAATGGCAAATAAGCCGGTGCCGGAAATAAGAACTGCTGTAACAGATTATTTAAAGCAATACGAAAGCATCAAGCTCGAATATTTTGAAATAGCCGATGCCCATACCCTGCAGCCGCTGACCAGCGTCGCTCCTAAAACCACAGTTGCTTTGTGTCTGGCAGCCTTTGTAGGAGAAGTTCGCCTAATTGACAACCTGGTAGTTTCCTGAAAAACCAAAATGTTATTGGTGCTGGCCACTGCCGGGAACGCTGCTTAAACTTATCTAAAAATACCTACCTTTGTGTATTATTTTAAAGTAAACACATGTTAATTGAGGTTTTAAAGTCCAAAATACACCGTGTAAAAGTTACACAGGCAGAGTTGCATTATGTGGGAAGCGTAACGATTGACGAAGACCTGATTGATGCTGCCAATATGGTAGAAAATGAAAAAGTTACCATCGTAAATATTAACAATGGAGAGCGTTTTGAGACCTATATTATAAAAGGCGAACGCGGAACGGGTACTATTTGCCTGAACGGCCCGGCCGCCCGCAAAGTGCAGGTAGGCGATGTGGTTATTATCTTTTCGTACGGTCAGATAGAATTCAGTAAGGCCAAAGAACACCAGCCTACATTGATTTTTCCCGACCAGCATAACCGCCTGATATGAATCAGCCATTAAAAAAGCTGCTGGATGCAGGCAAGTATCTGGTGGTTTTAGGCTTATCAGGATTTTTAATGTGGTATGCCTTAAAAGACATCGACTTCGACCTGCTGAAAGCACAATTATCTCAAACTAATTTTTATTGGCTAGGACTGTCGTTGTCGATAGCCTTGTCGGGTTTTTTGAGCCGGGCGTACCGTTGGAAAATGCAACTGGAACCCTTGGGGCAAAAAATTACTTTTGTAAATACGTATCATGCCATGATGATTGGTTATCTGGCCAACCTGGTATTGCCCCGGATGGGAGAGGTATTCCGGTGCTCCGTGCTGAAAAGAAGCAGTAATATTCCCATTCAGGCCTCCTTTGGTACCGTTATTACCGAGCGGCTGATTGACATGGTGATGCTTTTATTGTTGATGGGAATCGCATTTCTGGTGGAGTTTGAGCGTTTACACGCCTATTTTCTGGGCCTGCTTACAGATCGCTATAATTCGGCGCAGCAAAACAGCTCTATTATTTACGTGGTGGTTGGCGTAGCAGTAGCCGGTATCCTGGGTTTAATTATCATGCTGGTATTTTTCCTGAACAATCTGCGTCAGAATAAATTTTACCAGAAAATAGAAGGATTGGCAAAGGGTTTCCTGAATGGAATTTTCAGTATTGCCCGTCTCGAAAATAAGCCTGTTTTTATTGGCCATACCTTATTTATCTGGCTTACTTATTATCTGATGGGGTACCTGTCGTTTTTTGCGCTGCCAGCTACTGCCGATCTGAGTCCGATGGCGGCTTTTGCCGTACTGGTAATTGGTAGTTTAGGCATGAGTGTGCCGGTGCAGGGGGGTATTGGCGTGTTTCACATGATGGTAACGAATACCTTGCTGTTGTATGGGGTAGCCAAAGAAGCCGGTATGGCTTTTGCCCTGATTAACCACACTTCCCAAACCCTGATGGTCGTGTTGCTGGGCGGTATCAGTTTTATTATCAGTTTGTCTAAGAAAAATGCGCCTAAACCTGTTTTAACCATAGCCACCCCGCCCAATGATAGCCGCGGATAAAATATTAACCCGACCGGAACTGGAAAAACAAGTAGCCGCCTGGAAAGGCGAGGGGTTGCGGGTGGTTTTTACCAATGGTTGTTTCGATTTGCTGCACCTGGGCCATGTTGATTACCTGGAAAAAGCAAAAGCGTTGGGTGACAAATTGTTAGTTGCAGTTAATACTGATGCATCGGTCAGGCGATTAAAGGGGCCGGAACGGCCTTTACAAGACGAAATGTCACGCGCGCGAATTATGGCATCCTTGTTGTTTATTGATGTGGTAATATTATTTGATGAAGAAACACCTTATGACCTCATCAAAGCGGTGATGCCCGATATATTAGTGAAAGGCGACGATTATGCCATCCAAAATATAGTAGGGCAGGACATCGTTTTAGAAAATGGGGGCGAAGTCAAAACCATTCAGTTGGTAAAGGGGTATTCAACATCAGGAATAGTAGAGAAAATAAGAAGTAAAACAAAAAGATAAAGAAAATGGGTGGTATATATATAATTATGATCGTCTTCATGCTGGCTAGCATGGCGGTGAGTTGGAAATTGAAAAGCAAATTTAAAAAATATTCGGAAATTGGTTTTCAATCGGGGATGAGTGGCAAGGAGGTGGCCGAAATGATGCTGGCTGACAACCATATTACCGATGTGCGGGTTATTTCTACGGAAGGAATGCTGACCGACCACTACGACCCGACAAACAAAACAGTAAACTTAAGCGAGGGCGTTTACGCCTCCCGGAGTGCGGCTGCCGCGGCTGTAGCCGCCCACGAGTGCGGACACGCGGTGCAACATGCCACCGCTTACAGCATGCTTAAATTCCGGTCAGCTATGGTGCCCGCTTTAAGTGTAACTTCCCGGTATATGCAGTGGATACTGTTGATTGGTATTCTCATGATGCAGACTACCCTGGTACCTTTGGCATTAGGGGTGGCTTTGTTTGCGCTGACTACTATATTCAGCTTTATAACTTTGCCGGTTGAGTTTGATGCCAGCCGCCGCGCTTTGGTGTGGATGGATACCCGGGGCATTGTTACCACGCAGGAGCATGCCATGGCCAAAGATTCGCTTAAATGGGCTGCTATGACGTATGTAGTGGCCGCTTTAGGCTCATTGGCTTCTTTGTTGTATTATGGCTCCCTCTTACTCGGTGGCGGTCGCCGCGACTAAAGTATTTAGATCTTAAAGATAGTACACGCTGCATCTGGCTGGTTCCGGATGCAGCGTTTTTTTTAGGTATAATCTCTATTTAGAGGTCGGCATAGTAAATGCATATTAGTATGCTTGCATACTAAATTTTACTTTATTAAATTTCAAACCTATAGCACGAATCCACCTTAAATAATAAAAGCGATATGAACTTTAATCTTACGGAGGAACACCTGGCCGTGCAGGAAGCGGCCCGCGACTTTGCCCAAACGGAACTGCTGCCCGGCGTAATTGAACGCGACGAACAGCAGAAGTTTCCGGCGGAACAAATAAAAAAAATGGGGGAATTAGGCTTTTTAGGCATGATGGTCGACCCGCAATACAATGGCGGAGGCATGGATACCGTTTCTTATGTATTAGCCATGGAAGAAATATCGAAAGTAGATGCTTCTGCCTCCGTAGTGATGTCGGTAAATAATTCGCTGGTGTGCTGGGGACTGGAAGAATACGGTACCGAAGCGCAAAAGCAAAAATATTTAACCCGCCTGGCTAGCGGGGAAATAATCGGGGCCTTTTGTTTGTCGGAACCCGAAGCTGGTTCGGATGCTACGAAGCAGCGCACCACCGCCGAAGATCGGGGCGATCATTACTTGCTCAATGGTACCAAAAACTGGATTACTAACGGCAGTACTGCTTCGGTTTACCTCGTAATTGCGCAAACGCATCCCGAGCAAAGGCATAAAGGCATTAATGCTCTGATTGTCGAGCGCGGCATGCCTGGGTTTGAAG
>JAQBNV010000331.1 GCA_028288395.1 Adhaeribacter sp.
AGCTGGCTTTTTTTATTTTACTTATTACTATTTATTTCCAACCGGGATTTTGTTGTTCTGCTAATATCGGATTAGAACTTACTTCCGTAGACGGAAATGGCCACACAAACTTGAAGTTGTCATAAGGAATGGCGGCAACCCCCAGAATGGCCGGCCTTACTATACCGCTGGCTGCATTATAATCAGCGGTGGTAACGGCAGTTTTAGGTCCTACTTTCTGCGGAATGCCTTTGTAAGAAAATTTTCCTTCAACGGCTAACCTATGAATATCGGCCCAACGGCGGCCTTCGGCCAAAAATTCTATCCGGCGCTCATTTACAATAGCCTGGATAAAAGCATCATTACTTACCATACTGGCGATTGAGTAGGCGTCGGTAGATCTGCTTCTTACGGCATTTAATAAATCCAATGCACGGAGATTTAAAGGGGAAGTACGGGCAAGCGCTTCCGACATGTTCAGTAAAACTTCGGCGTACCGGATTATGGGCGTATTATCGGTCAGGGTAGCGACATCTTTATACTTAGTAGTATAATAAAAACCTGTTCCTGAACCCAACGCAGTTAAAAGGGTTCTGCGTTTATCGGTAGCCGGCCAGAAAGTAGCATTATAAATAATAGGACTGATAGCCACCAGAAAACGACCATTCGGGGCATACATAGACGGCAAGGCGCCATTCACACCGGGCGTGTCGCCGGTAGCGTTATCGATTGAGAAAACAGACTCGGTGTTACCTTTGTTGCCGGCCGTTGTAAAAGGTCCATCTGGCGAAGCGGTTAAGGTATAACCACCAATGGGACTAACAAAAGGAGCCGCTGCGGGCACCAACTTGTTTCCTTCCGTGATTACGCCCTGGTAATCTTTTTTGTGTAGCAGCACCCGGGTTTTCAGCGCAACAACCGCGCCTTTGGTAGCCCGCGTTAATTTTAAGGATGCATTGGCTCGTGTAGCCGGCAGGCTTGTCTCCGCGGTATTCAGATCTTCCAGTATTTTATCGTAACATTCTTTAACGGTGTTACGGCCCTGCGCCTTGGCTTCATCTACGCGGGCTCCCGTGTTGATGGAGGTGGTGCGGTAAGGGACGCCCGGATGAGAGGCATCAGCCGTGTGATCATACGGCCGGGCAAAATGAATCAGTAATTCATGGTGCGCCAAAGCTCTTAAGAAGAGCAACTCGCTCTGATATACTTTTAACTGAACATCGGTAATAATCTTGCTGGTACCAGCAGCCGGTAACGCTTCCAGAACCACATTGGCCCGGTTAATTAAAGCATAAAGGTTTTCCCACATGTGCTGGTTATTCGCCGTTGCCGGGCTGTACTGGCTTTCGTAGGTAAGGGCAAAAAAGGCCTCATGGTTAAACATGTCCTCTCCCCGTACATCCCCCTGTTCTACCGAGGCGGCGCCAAAAGGATACCCGCGGTTATTTACAAAGCTACCCAGGTAAAATCCGCTTTGCGCGGCGTCATATACCCCGGCGACTGCTAATTCTACGCGGGCGGCATTTTCAAAGGCCGCCAGTTCGGTAATCCGGTCAACGGGGGTTAGTTCCAGTACTTCTTTATCGCAGGACGTAGCCAGTAATAAGGCGAAGGTCAGGGCTGGTATGGTAACCGCCATTTTGGCTTTACCTTTTAAAATATCTATGTTTTTCATCTCTAAATCGTAATTAAAAGCCTAAGTTTAAGCCAAAGGTTACCACACTCTGCTGCGGGTTTGAGTTATAATCTACCCCAATACCAGTATAATTTTCCGGATCCAGACCTGTATAGTTCGTCAGCGTCCAGATGTTTTGGGCCTGGGCAAAAACGCGTAAACGGTTAATATTGGCGCGGTTGGTAAGGGCAGTGGGTAAGGTATACCCCAGGGTAATATTATTCAATTTAAGGAAGCTGCCATTTTCGGTAAAGCGGCTGGAAGCCTCACTTTCTAAATTGGTGAAGGAATTCCGGTTGGTGAAAAGCTTTGGCGTTACACCATCTCCCGGATTCTCGGGGCTTTGCCATCTGCCTAATATTTCGGAGCTGTTGTTCTCAAATAATGAGGTCATTAAGTCTGCCCGGGTGCGGTTGTAAATTTTATTGCCGCCGGAAAAACGGAAAAATATATTCAGGTCAAAATTCTGGTAGCTGAAAGTATTATCAAATCCGCCAAACCAGCTAGGTAAACTACTACCCAGAATAACTTTGTCGGCTGATGGTGACAAGGAAGAAGCAGCGCCCAGAGCCGCCGGATTTTCCGGGTCGTAACCTACGTAAGTGCTGTTGTTGATATTGCCCTGAATCAGGCTGCCATCTTTCTTCTTATATAAAGGATTACCATTAGCCGGATTTACACCTTCGTATTGGTAGCCATAAATAGCATTAACCGGTTCGCCTACGCGCATTATGGTATAAATACCGGAGGTGGTGGTCAGGAAAATGTCCTGGTTATCTACCAAGCCGGTAACTTCATTGTGCTGGGTCGAGAAGTTTAAGTTAGTATTCCATTTAAATCTATCGCTGTTCAATACAGCGCCACTTAAGGTAAATTCTAAACCGTTGTTAGATACGCCGCCGATGTTGCGGTAAATCAGGTTGCTGGGAACGCCTAACGATGGAGGCGTTGGCGCGCCTAATACGATATTGTCGTTATCTTTTTTCCAGTAAGCAAATTCGAAGTTAAACCGGCCGTCCAGTATGCCCATGTCCACGCCTACGTCAAAAGATTTTTGCGTTTCCCACTGCAAAATAGGGTTACCCGTGTTGCTGAAACCGATACCTGCCTGAGAACCATATTGGGCCGGACCGTAAGAACCTAAATAAGGATAGTTGCCACCTACAATATTGCTGTTACCTACTTCGCCGTAGCTGCCTCTTATCCGTAAATCGCTTACGTATCTGTTCACCGCTACTAAACCTTTAAAGAATTCTTCTTCGGAAATCCGGTAAGCGGCCGATACACCCGGGAAATATCCCCACCGGTTTTCCGGAGAAAGTTTAGACAAACCATCGGCCCGGATGGAGGAACCGATATAATATTTATTTTTAAAGTTATAGTTAACGCGGGCCAGGTACGACGATAAACCGTTTTCTTCCAGGTCGCCGTAAATATTTTGCGTTGTAATGGTATTGCTGATAATATTTTCTTTGTACAACCGGTCCGAAATACCGGAACCGGATGCCTGGAAGTAAGAAGTTTTGTACTTGGTATATTCGGCTACTACCGTCGCATCAATGTTGTGGCTGTTGTTGATGCTTTTGTTATAAGATAAAATATTCTGCCAATTCCAGCGGGAGGTAGGAGAATATATTTGGTTCAGAATACCGTTGGCATTTTGTCCGTCGCCATGGCGCGGATCTAAAAACTGAAAATCATCGGTAAAGCTTAAATCAATACCACCTAAGGTCTGAAATTTCAAATTATCAATCAGTTTGAAATCCAGAAAAGTGTTGCCGATTATCCGGTGCGTGGTAGCTTTCCGTACATTGTTTTCCAGACCGAAAACCACATTGGGAATATTATTGGCAATGGTAGTTAAATTAGAACCGCGGCCTAAAGTTCTGGGGTTTAAATCATCCAGGTTATAGCCGGTAGGGTCATTTGCATCATAAACCGGTACGTTGGGCAACATGCGGATAACAGAGAAGGTATTTCCGGATAATGAGTTGGCATCGGTTAAAGTACCATTGTTTTCCTGGCGGGATAAGCCGGCCTGTATACCAAAGTTTAACCATTTGGTTACTTTCTGGTCCAGGTTAGAACGGAGCGTATAACGTTTCAGATCATTAGCTACAGCTATGCCTTCCTGGTCGGTATAACCCAGCGAAACATAATATTTTGTGTTTTCGGTACCAGCGGTGGCCGAGAAACTGTGGTTCTGCTGAAATCCGGTTCGGTAAACATAATCATTCCAGTCGGTATCGGCGGTACCTAATACGGCCGGAAGGGGCGAAGTAGGATTGGCATTTTTGGACATTTCGTTTTTAATCTCCACAAATTCGGCGGCATTAAGCAAGTCGTGCAGTTTGGATGGTTTTGACCAGCCCGCGTAGGTATCGTAGTTGAATTTTACTTGTCCGCTTTTGCCTCTTTTGGTGGTAATTAATATTACGCCATTAGAAGCCCGCGAACCGTAAATAGCGGTAGCCGCACCATCTTTCAGAATTTCGAAAGATTCGATGTCATTCGGATTGATGTCGGCCAGTACGTTTGCAGGCGTGTAAGTGCCAAAATTACCCGTAAAGGAAGGCACGCCATCAATCACAATCAGGGGCGAACTGTTGCCGCCGGCCGCCGTACTGATAGAGTTAACCCCTCTGATACGGATATTAGGCGGAGAACCCAGAATACCGGAAGCGGTTTGTACCTGCACGCCGGAAGCCCGGCCGGCTAATTGCTGATCGAAACTGGGAGTAGCCAGATTAGCAATTTCGGAGCCTTTAACCTGAGAGATAGAACCGGTAACATCGCGTTTTTGCTGCGTACCGTAACCTACTACCACCACTTCGTTTAATTGCGTAGCATCTACCGATAATACCACGTTGATAGATGAGCTATTGCCGACGGCACGCTCCAGAGTGGTATACCCGATAAAGCTAAAAACCAATGTATTGGCATCATTGGGTAGGGATAAGGAATAATTGCCATTTACATCAGTGGCCGTGCCCACCTGGGTTCCTTTAGCCAAAACTGTTACGCCCGGCAGGCCCATATTGCTGTTTCCATCGGTTACTTTTCCCGATATGGTCCTGTTCTGGGCCAAAGCTTCCTGAAAAAGCATAGTCACCAGGAAAAGACTCAGTAGTAAGAGTTTTTTCATTTGTTTGTTTGTTTGTTTGTGTTATTAAAAGTATAGCGATTTTGCAATTTTACGGAAGAACAAACTAATAACCAAATGTTTGCCTTTCATTCGCTGAAAATAAATGTTTGAATTATTAAATTTTTTATAACTTTAATAAAACCAGTCTGAGGACAAAATATTTAAGATTTGAGGTTCATAATACCAAAGAATTTAAAGAATTTAAAACAATAAGGTATATAATAGGCTATAGGCCATAAAAATTGCAATTGCAACCCTTATGGCCTATTGGTAAAGTGCTAATAATTAAAAGGTATATGATTATTGTTGCATAAGAAAAGTCTTGATATAATCATCAATATCCCCATCCAGTACATTTTGTACATCGGAGCGCTCTAAACCGGTACGAAGGTCTTTTACCAGTTTATAAGGGTGCAACACGTAATTCCGGATTTGAGAACCAAAGTCGATGCGTTTTTTAGTGCTTTCTACTTTGTCGCGTTCTTCGTTTCGCTTATCTATTTCTATCTGGTACAGGCGCGAGCGTAGCATGTTTATGGCGTGCTCTTTGTTCATGAGCTGCGAGCGTTCTATCTGGCATTCAATTACAATACCCGATGGCTTATGTTTGAGGCGTACAGCGGTTTCTACCTTATTCACGTTTTGTCCACCAGCTCCGCCCGAACGGAAGGTGTCCCATTCAATATCGGCCAGGTTTATTTCAATATTAATGGTTTCGTCTACCAGGGGATAAACAAATACCGAGGCAAAAGAGGTATGCCGCCGGCCGCCGGAATCGAAGGGCGAAATGCGCACCAACCGGTGTACCCCAATTTCTGATTTAAGGTAACCGTAAGCAAAGTCGCCGTTTATTTCCAGCGTAGCTGATTTAATACCGGCTCCTTCGCCGGCCTGATAATTTAGCTGCCTTACGGTGTACTTCTGCTTTTCGGCCCACATGATGTACATGCGCATGAGCATTTCGGCCCAATCCTGGCTTTCGGTACCACCTGCCCCCGGGTTAATTTCCAGTACCGCGCTTAATTGGTCTTCTTCGTTGCTGAGCATCCGTTTAAATTCCAGTTGCTCCATGGCAGTTTCCGTTTTAATGTACTCTTTTTGAATATCTTCTTCTGAAACGTCGCCTTCTTTGTGGAAGTCATACAACACCTCAAATTCTGATACCGCATTTTCTACGGCTTCGTACTGGTCGGTCCAAATTTTAGTAGCCTTGATCTCTTTTAGCAGAACCTCCGCTTTTTTAGGATCATCCCAGAAACCAGGAGCCGTGGTAATTTTTTCTTTTTCGCTTATTTCTTCTTTTTTGGCATCGTAGTCAAAGATACCTCCTCAAAGCCTCAGTGCGGCTTTTTAAATCTTTTACTTGCTCGTAAGTCATGTTTAAGTATTTAGTTGTTAGTATTTAGTTGTTAGTATTTAGTTGTTAGTGTTTAGTCTTAAGTATTTAGTTATTAGTCTTACAGATAAATGGATAATTATTCACTGTTCACTGATAACTGTAAAAAGTAAAAGTTGTAAGCAGTAAGCCCGGATGCTACTACCATTCCGGGACTTATTACTTACAACTTTTTACTTAAATATTAGTTCAGGCTTTAACTACCCAGCCGTGCACATCTGCTTTTTTACCGGTGCGGATGTCGTTTAAATCCTGGGCCAGCACCGGAGAATATTTACGGTCAGCTACAGGAGGTAAGGAATAATCAGTGCCGCGGTAGCCGATGGTTTCGATGTGAGATACTACTGCGGCGGTACCGCAGCCGAAAGCTTCCTGGAGGGTGCCGTTCCGGGCCGCCTCCATAATTTCAGCAACCGATACTTTTCGCTCTTCTACTGGTATTCCCCGGTCTTTGGCCAACTGGATAATGGTATCGCGGGTTACGCCGGCTAAGATCGAAGTACTTAAGGCTGGGGTAACGAGCGTATCGTTTAACACAAACATTAGGTTCATGGTGCCGGATTCCTCGAAATACTGGTGGGTTTTACCGTCGGTCCAGAGTAGCTGGTGGTAGCCTTCTTCGGCCGCTTTCTTCGCCGGATAAAGCGAGCCCGCGTAATTGCCGGCCGCTTTGGCAAAACCAAAACCACCTTCTACTGCCCGGGCGTAGGTTTCTTCTACCTTCACGCGTAGCGGCGTCGAATAATAAGCATTAACCGGGCAAGTGATGATGGCAAAGCGATAAGTGTCGGAAGGTCTTACCCCTAGAAATTCGCCGGTGGCAAACATAAATGGCCGGATATAAAGCGAGCTACCCGCTGCCGTCGGAATCCAGTCGGCATCAAGGCGGAGCAGTTCTTTCAAGCCTTCAATAAAAATTTCTTCCGGAAAAGAGGGCATACAAAGGCGGTCGGCCGAAATATTCAGCCGCCGCAAATTTGCTTCCGGCCGGAAAATACTAATTTCATCGTTTTCGGCTTTATACGCTTTCAGGCCTTCAAAAAGCGCCTGCCCGTAATGTAAAGCCGGATTTGCCGGGCTTACCGTAAAATTCTGAAAAGGAACAATCTCGGGCGTTTGCCATTCGCCGTTTGCATAATCGGCCACAAACATGTGGTCGGAGAAGGTCTGGCCGAATTCCAGTTTATTAAAATCAACTTCCGGCAAGCGGGATTTACCCGTTTTTTCTATCTGGATGGTTTGGGTAGGGATCATATTAATTATTTCGGATTTTAAATATCAATTAAAAAGGGCAAATTTTAGGTGATTATCAGGCTTGGGAACGCATTTTCCGGTTAGGCAACAATGCAAAATTAAAATATTAATCAGATAATTAATCAGTTCCGGTCAAAAAGCATCGTTAACGCCCTGCGATTAATACGGTTAAAGGTTAAATAGGTAAACTGCTTTCTTTCGGAAGGAGCTACAGGCGCGGTTTCCAGGGTATTTCTTCGGTGCCGAGCTCGCAGGTCATTTTACGGCTCAGCACAAATAAATAATCCGACAGCCGGTTTAAATATTTCACTACCAAATTGGCTACAAACGATTCTTCCTGTAAAGCAATTACCAAACGCTCGGTGCGGCGGCAAACGGTGCGGGCCACATGGCAAAAAGAAACTGATTGGTGCCCGCCCGGCAATACGAAAACTTTAAGCGGTGGGATATCGACATTCATGGCATCCATTTCGGTTTCCAGCAAGGTAATATCGGTATCGTGGAGGTCGGGAATTTTCATGGTTGATTTATCCGGGTCGGAAGCCAGGGAGGCTCCGATGGTAAATAACCGATCCTGGATCTCTTTCAGAATAGCTTTGCGGGCCGTATTCACCGGCTGGTCGCTTACCAAGCCAATATAAGAATTTAACTCATCTACGGTGCCGTAAGCATCGATGCGTAAGTGCGATTTCCGGACGCGGGTACCGCCTATGAGCGACGTAAGGCCCTGATCGCCGGTTCGGGTGTATATTTTCATAAGTGTGAAAAGGTGGCTTGAAATAAAGCCGGCAAAAACAAATAAAGTTAAGCAGGTTGGTGGTGCATGGCAATTTCGGTGTTTATCTGGTCGGTTTCTACTAACCCGTCCCGCAGCCGCACAATCCGGTGGGCATATTTAGCAATATCTTCTTCGTGGGTTACCATAATAATGGTGTTGCCTTTGATATACAGGTTTTCAAACAAATCCATGATTTCGTACGAGGTTTTGGAGTCGAGGTTACCAGTAGGCTCATCGGCCAGTATAATACTGGGATTGTTTACCAAAGCCCGCGCAATGGCTACCCGCTGCCTTTGCCCGCCCGATAATTCGTTTGGTTTGTGCTTGGCACGGTCGGCCAGGCCTACGCTTTCTAAAACGTGTAAGGCTTTTTCGTTCCGGATACTTTTGCCGTACCCCGCATAAATCAAGGGCAGCGCTACATTTTCCAGCGCGGTAGAGCGAGGCAATAAATTAAAGGTCTGAAACACAAAACCAATCTCTTTGTTCCGGACTTCGGCCAGTTCATTGTCAGTCATGTTACTTACATCCTTGTCGTTCAGAATATAACTGCCGCCGGAAGGCGTATCGAGGCAGCCGATAATATTCATAAGCGTAGATTTACCGGAGCCGGATGGGCCCATAAAAGCCACGTATTCGCCCTTGGCAATGGCGATCGAAATACTGCGCAGGGCATGAATTGTTTCGCTTCCCATGCGATAGGCCCGGGATAAATCTTGGGTAAGGATAAGCGGTTTGCCCATAGCTTTAAGGAGTTACTCTTTGCAAGATACAGGTTAGCAACCTAAAATTAAAGGTTTCGGGCTAAAACTTGCATTTGCTGAGTCGGCCCGCTTGTTTTACTCGCCACTTATACCTATACCCAGGGAGTTTAAACGGGCAGCTACTTTGGCTTCGTATTCTGGCCGGAAAGCGGCCATTTCGGCCGGCGAAACTAATTTAGCCAGTTCTTCCAGGGCAGTTTCAGCGAAGCCGCCGTAACCAACTTCTACGCTTTGCAAAATATAGGCTTTATAAACAGCGGCTTCGTGGGGAGAATAAGTAATACTATTAAGTAAAATATCGTAGGCCTGGCTCTTGCGCGAT
>JAQBNV010000344.1 GCA_028288395.1 Adhaeribacter sp.
GACTTCAGGCCCGGCAAAAGCCTGGCAAATATTTCGGCCCTTATTTTTATAAGTTTATTGGTAGTCAATTATCTGCATCCGGTATTGCGGGCCAATATGTTTGCCAGTAACCGGGATCTGCTGTGGCTGGGCATGAATTACCACAGTTTGTTTAATATAGCGCTGGCCTTTTCAATTATTCCGATTCTGGCCGTAAATGTAAAGCAGCCCAGCCCTCCTACCGATCGCTTATTGGGTAATTTATCGTATGATATTTATTTGTTTCACTGGGTGTTGGCTATCCCTTACAACTTCTTCTTCGCCGAATTACCTTTGATGCAGCGGTTACCTTACTTTTTCGTTTATTTTCTACTCACTTTAGTTGGCAGTTATTTCATTTATAAGCTCGTAGATGTGCCGGTAGAGAAGTTACGCCGCCGCTGGATAAAAGAAACTAAAAAGACCGCAGACCTGGAGGTACAAAAAATAAGGTAAAGCTAAAAAAACAGGCATTGAGCCGTAGCAGCCCTTTCGGCGTAAATTCAGCATCCATGACAACATCAGACATCATTTCTTTTCATCCGGGAAAACAACATAATCTGGAACAGGCTATCCAGATAGTCCGGTTTTCGAAAAATTATAAGCATTTAACCAGCCTCTTTTTCTCCCCCAAGATAGTCCGGTTAGGGCAAAATATTTATTCCAAAATAGGAAATGAATTAAAGAAACGTTCTGCTCCTTTGCCGGCCGGTGTCGTAAACACTAATCCGTGGCCCGAAATAAAGATGCTGCTCCAAAGAAAAGCGGGTTATAAAGCAAACAGCGGTGATTACTTAGTACGGAACGAAATATTTCAGGAATGGATCGTGAAAAATTATGCGCCACCAAAAATTTGTATTGGGTATGATACCTCCAGTTGGGTAGTATTCGATAAATGGAAAAACAAGTCTTTTCTGATCCTGGATTTATCGATTGCAATACCGCAGTATAAACTAACGCTGGCCAAAGCCTACGGGGCCGATTCGGATTTTATTCATAATCAAACAAAAGATGACGGTCCGTTGTACGAAATCTACGCCCAGGAACTGGCTTTAGCCGACCTGGTACTTTGCGGTTCTGAATTTGTCCGGGATTCCTGTTTATCATTAGGCACCGACCCGGCCAAATTGCGGGTACTGCCCTACGGCGCCGATTTAGTTAAGTTCAGCAACAAAGATGATTCGCACCAGGACCGGGAAAAGATAAAGATTGCTTTTGTAGGGGCCGTTAATTACCGCAAAGGCGCCGATGTGGTATTAAAAGCATGGGAACAAGTGGTTCAGGATTTTCCCCAAGCCGAGCTTCATTTTTACGGCAACGTCCAAATGGAAGTACCCGGCAACCTGGAACGCGTATTCTTTCACGGTTTTATAAACCAGGATAATTTGGTTACAGAACTAAAAACAGCTCAGATATCTATTTTGCCTAGTTTTCTGGAAGGCAGTTCCCTGGCTATTTATCAAGCGATGGCCATGGGTTTAGCGGTTATTACCACACCCAACACAGGCAGCATCATTCAGAATAATGTAAATGGTTTACTCGTCCGGTACGGTTCGGTGGAGGAAACAATTGCTGCCTTGCGGCGGCTGATGGAAAATAAATCGCTCCGGAAAACGATGGCGGCAACCGCCCAGGCCGATATACAAAGCTATTCTTGGGATAATTATGGCAACAAACTAAATACTTTACTCCAGGACGTGCTGCAAAAATCTAGTTTGGCCACGCCAATGTAAAGACCAGCCAAACAAAAAAATAATAGCAGCTGCTTTTAAATGAATGATTTAACTCAAGCATATTTGTTACTAACCTGCACTAAATCGCCTTTTATGTGGTGGTACTCGCCTGCTAATGGCAATTTTATGGTTAACTTTATAGCAATATCATTACCCCGACAGTTTTATTATGACTGAATTATTTTTGTATTTGTTTTTCTTTGTGTGTGGTGGCCTCTTTCTGAAAACAGTACTGGAGCCGGTACTCATATTTGAATATCCCTATTTCCTGGCTGGTATTTTTATTATCTTCCTGGTACCCCAGATGATTATTTTGTATAACCAGCCTTACCTGGTACCCAATAGCAATTTAGTACCCATTTTCAGCATGTCCTTTCTTTGTTTGGGTATGGGAGCCTTGGGTTATTATGTGGCTCCGGCTATAAAACTGGGCAATAATTTAAATGTAGCCCTCAACCCCGATAAACTTAAAATTGTTGGTTTGGTGTACATGGTGCTGGGTTATCTTTTTCTGTTTTTGATAAACCGGGAATTAGGCGCTGCTGCGGAAGTAGAAACCCAGTTATCGGGCTCTGTTACTATTTACTTCCTGTTTTTTAACGTTATCTACATTGCCTTTCCTATTTTTCTATACTTCAGTTTTCGCCAACCCAATTTTACCAATATCGCGCTTACCATCATTTCGGCTTTACCTACGTTGCAGCTCATTATATTTGCCGGCCGTCGGGAGCCAACCGCGCTATTTATTTTAACTATTGCGCTTACCATGTATTACCAACGTGGTTTCAGGCCACCCCGGGTAGCTATTATAGGTATTATCGTTTTTGCCATGCTCATTATTCCGGCTATTGGCGACTACCGCGAAAAAGCCGAAGAAGATCCCTGGATGGCTTTAACTACGCTGGATTTACAAAAAAGCTTTATTGATTATTTTAAAGTAGAGGAAAATGAAGTACTGGAACTAGCCGTAGCGGCCCATGTTTTAGATTCTTACTCTTTTCACGGCGAATATACTTTTGGAGCAAGTTACTGGAACGAAATGGTTTTCAGGTATGTGCCCGGCCAGCTGTTAGGTACCGACTTTAAAGAATCACTGATGATTGGGGAGCGGGACGTAATCTACCGCAACGGCTACGCCCGTCCGCCCGGACTTACCATTACCGGCATTGCCGATAGCTTTCAGCAGTTTAGTTATTTTGGGTTTATCTTTTTCTTCTTTTTAGGAGGGCTCTTCCGGTATGTCTGGAGATTATCGGTAACGAATGGCAATCTGCTGGTGCAGATACTATACATGTTATGTTTTATCCAAGGGATGCTGGCGGTTACCCACTCTACGGTCGTTTTCCTGCCCGGTATATTCTTTAGTTTTATTGCGCTCTGGGGTGCCGCCTTATACGCAAAAGCAGAAACAGTTTGATTCCGACTCTTGCGGGTAGCTGCCTTTTAACGGTTGTACCGAAAATGGAATAATCATTTTTATTTCTTTGATATTGCTTTTTGCATTACCTGTTCTGTTTTTCAGGCTTTAATTTTTTATAAACCTTAAATTTTAATTTCTTCCGATGAAAGTAGCTGTTTTATTTGACAGGTTTGGTCCTTACCATATTGCCCGATTAGAAGCAGCGGCTAAATACGTGACAGTAATTCCCATCGAAGTATCGGGCGAAACCAGCGAGTACCAGTGGGATAAAGTTGAAAGTAGCGTCCTGAAAAACCGGGTTACGCTGTTTGATCAGAAAGAAAGCACCAAAATACCCGCCGATCAGTTACGGCAAACCCTGGCACAGACCCTGAAAGCGGCGCAACCTGATGTAGTAGCCGTTAATGGCTGGTACGATAGAGCTGCCCTGGAAGCCTTGGCCTGGTGCCTCGAAAATAAGGTGCGGGCGGTGGTAATGAGTGAAAGCGCGGCCGGCGACGAAAAACGAATCTGGTG
>JAQBNV010000363.1 GCA_028288395.1 Adhaeribacter sp.
AGAACAGTAATTATTCTTTGTGATTTGGAAGGCTTTACTTACGAAGAAATGGCAAAAATTCTGGATATCCCGATCGGAACGGTACGTTCCCGATTGCACCGGGCCCGGAATTTCCTGAAAGAAAAATTAGAAGGATATGCCAGAACAATGGGCTATAACAATGAAGAAAATGAAGAATAACTAAACAGAAGTATGAAGACAATTGCTACACAACCCAACCCCATCTCCGCCAATGCCGGTGCCAATCCAGATTGCGAAAAGATAGTATTGCTGCTGGATATGATGATTGACGGAGAAGCCTCGGAAGAGGATAAAGTCTATTTTTTCTCCCACGTGGAGGTTTGCCAGGGATGTTTCGCTGCCCACCAGAAGCACGAACAACTAAAAAAAATCCTTTGCGAAAACATTAAGCGTAAAGTAGTGCCCACTAATTTATTGTCTTCTATTCAATCGGTTATCAAAGCCACCGCCTAACAACTCCTAATGCCAGGTAAGATTATATTATTTACGGCTCCTTCCGGCGCCGGCAAAACTACCATTGTTAAACACCTGCTTCATACCAATCCTCAGTTAGAATTTTCTATTTCGGCCTGCACCCGCGATAAACGCGGGCGGGCCGAAGTAAACGGGAAAGACTATTATTTTATAACACCCGACGAATTTCGCCGCAAAATTGAGCAGGATGCTTTTGTGGAGTGGGAAGAAGTTTATGAAGGCGCTTTTTACGGCACCCTTAAATCCGAAATTGAGCGCATCTGGAGCCAGGGCAAAACGGCCATCCTGGATGTAGACGTAAAAGGTGGTTTAAAAATTAAAGAATTTTACAAAGAAAAGGCCCTGTCCATATTTGTAAAACCCCCCTCGCTGGATGTGTTGGCCCACCGCCTGCAGGCCCGGCAAACCGATTCTGCTTCCAGTATTTCGAGCCGTTTGTTTAAGGCCAGTTTCGAAATGAGCTTCGAAGATAAATTTGATGCCGTAATTGTAAACGAAAACCTGGAAGACGCATTCCGGCAAGCCGAAAACCTGGTAAATGAATTTATCGCCAGCCCCATAGAAAAGGATTAACGCATGAAAGTAGGGCTGTTGTTTGGCTCCTTTAATCCCATTCACATGGGCCACCTTATTCTGGGTAATTACATGGCCTGTAATACCGATTTGAGCGCTGTCTGGTACATCGTTTCTCCGCAAAACCCTTTTAAAAATAGCCGCAGCCTGCTACACGAATTCGATCGGTTGCACATGGTGTCGCTGGCCATTGATAATAATGATCGGCTGGGAGTGTCGGATATTGAGTTCCGGATGCCTCGCCCGAGTTATACCATTGATTCCTTAACTTATTTGCAGGGTAAATATCCCGGTTACCAGTTCGTGCTGATCATCGGCGAAGACAACCTGCCTTCTTTTCCGAAATGGAAAAATTACGAGCGTATTCTGGAATATTTCGAAGTTTACGTCTATCCCCGGTCCGGCACCCCGCCTTATTCCCTAAAAGACCATCCCCAAATAAAAATGATTCCCGCGCCCATGCTGGATATTTCCGCTACCCTCATCCGCGATTGCGTGCGGCAACACAAGTCTATTACCTATATGGTACCGGATGCCGTTGCCCAATATATTCACCAAAAAAAGTTCTGGATATAAGTTTAGCGGTTAGTTCTTAGCTTTTAGTACTCGATTATTTGGCATAGCCTGGTTAAATAATATTTCAAATATAAATCACACCCTGAGTCCTGCTTGAAAAAGGCAACGTATTAGGACACGATAATAAGTTGCGCTTCTCCTGGTAATTCTTTCCCTTTTCCGACCTTCCCAGTGGGAAGTTTCTGTTTAGAAAGAAATACAGGCTTCCACCAGTTTCCGTTATTTACCTGTTTACGCTCCACCAATAATATTCCTCCAGAATCACCGAGTGGTTTATTGTTTTATACCCTAATCATAGCCTTCTTTCAAGCAGGAGCCAGGGCATAGCTGCTGTACAGGCTTTTCCGAAGCATTTAGATTACAAATTAACAATCAGCAATAATATTGGAGGCAGGGGAAGATGGTGGTATTGGGGTAAAAAGTTAACTTGCGGCTCCAAAAATTAATCTTATGCATATTGCTATCGTCGGGAATATTGGTGCCGGTAAAACTACCTTAGCGCAAAAATTATCGCAGCACTTTAAGTGGGAGCTTTTTCTGGAAGCTGTGGATAATAATCCCTACCTGAAAGATTTTTACGAAGACATGCCGCGTTGGGCTTTTCACCTCCAGATTTATTTTTTAAACAGCCGCTTTCAGCAGGTAAAAGAAATAAATAAAAGTTCCCGGCCCATTATCCAGGACCGGACCATTTACGAAGATGCCTATATTTTTGCCCGAAATCTGCACCAGTCCGGGTTGATGAGCCAACGCGATTACGATAATTATTACGGCATTTTTCAGTCGATTATTAGTATGGTAAAACCGCCCGATTTAATGATTTATCTTAAAGCTGATTTGCCGAAACTGATTGAACAGATAGAGAAAAGAGGGCGCGATTACGAAAGCACCATGCGGCTGGATTACCTGCGCCACCTGAACGAACATTACGAAAGCTGGATGAAATCTTACGACCTCGGTAAATTAATAGTGATTGATGTAAATAAACTAAATTTTGTTTCTAACCCCGAAGATTTAGGATTTATTATTAATAAAATTCAGGGAGAGTTGTTCGGACTTTTCTAAAGGATTCCTGTAAAAAATAAATAATTTCCAAATTTACGTCTCTTTACCCGCATCCTTGCTCCGGCACCTGTTTTTTTCAGGTATAAACTTCTACCGGAATCACGTATAGAATTAAATCATTTCTATATATTTAGAGCAGAAACTACTAAACTAAAACGTTATTGTCGTGGCAGAAACTACCTATAATAATGCAGATTCAGTATTGGTTAATAATTCTAATAGTTTATTAACTGAATTAGCCTGGGAAGTGTGCAACCAGGTAGGAGGAATTTACACCGTTATCCGTTCCAAGGTGCCATCCATGATGCAGACCTGGGGCGACTGTTATTGCCTGATTGGACCATATTTTCATCACAATGCGCAAGCCGAATTTGAACCTACCGATGATTATAGCGGCCCGTTTGGCCAGGCGGTACTAAAGATGCGCAACATGGGTTTTGAAGTGCATTACGGCCATTGGCTGGTTACCGGCAGTCCGCTGGTGGTGCTGCTTAACCCTTACAGCGTTTACGACCGGCTGGGAGATATTAAATTTGCGTTGTGGCATAACCACCACATACCAACTCCCGGCAACGACGATCTGCTAAACCAGGTAGAGGCTTTTGGTTTCCTGGCTAAAACTTTCCTGCAGCAACTAGTGCAGCCAGATGTAACCGATAAGAATGTTATAGCGCACTTTCATGAGTGGATGGTAGGGCCGGCAATTCCGGATCTGCGGCGGGAGCAAACAAATATTCGCATTATTTTTACCACCCACGCCACTTTGCTGGGCCGCTACCTGGCCATGAACGACCCATCTTTTTACGATAATCTAACTTCGGTAAACTGGTTGCAGGAAGCCATTCATTTTAATATTGAAACGGCGGTTAAAATTGAAAGGGCGGCTGCTCATGGCGCCCATATTTTTTCGACGGTGAGCGATGTAACCGCCCGGGAGTGTATGTTTCTGCTCGAGCGGATACCGGATGTAATATTGCCTAATGGACTAAATATCCAGCGGTTTATTGCCATGCACGAGCACCAGAACCTGCATCAGAAGTACAAGGATAAGATTCACCAGTTTGTGATGGCGCATTTTTTTCAGAGTTATCCTTTCGATCTTGCCCATACTTTGTATTTTTTCACTTCCGGCCGTTACGAATACCGGAACAAGGGTTTTGACGTAACCCTGGAGGCGCTTGCCCGTCTGAACTTCCGGATGCAACAGGCCGGCATTAAAAAAACGGTGGTTATGTTCTTTATTACGAAGCAGCCCTACCATTCCGTTCATCCGGGAGTTTTACAATCGCGGGTAATGATGGAAGAAATTCGCGAAACCTGTGTGGCTATTCAGAAAGAAATAGGTAAAAAGTTGTTTTTTGCCGCGGCCTCCAGCACCGACTTTAAGCTGCCTTCGCTGCGCGACTTTGTAGATGACTACTGGCAATTGCGCTACCGCCGCACGTTGCAGTCCTGGAAAACCCATAATTTGCCCAGCGTAGTAACGCATAACCTTGTAAATGACAGTACCGACGAAATATTGCACTTTCTGCGGTCGTCTAATTTAGTTAACAATGCCCACGACCGGGTTAAAATTGTGTACCACCCGGATTTCGTTTCGGTTACGAATCCGCTGTTTGCTATGGATTACGGACAGTTTGTGCGGGGTTGCCATTTAGGGGTATTCCCAAGTTACTACGAGCCCTGGGGGTATACGCCGCTGGAATGTATTGCCCGCGGCGTACCGGCCGTTACCAGCGATCTTTCCGGCTTTGGCGATTATGTAATGAGTAAAATGGAAGGCGAGGCTGGCAAAGGAATATTTGTGGTTAAACGCCGCAACCGTAGTTTTGATGATGCCGCCAACCAGTTAGCTGATTACCTCTTCGAATATGTGCAGTACAGCCAGCGCGACCGCATTGCGTTGCGTAACCAGGTAGAAAGCTCTTCCGAGGAATTTGACTGGAAAAATCTGACCCGCTATTATAACAAAGCGTATCAATTGGCCATGGCAAAACCGGTTTTTTAAGCTTTCGCCGCCGTAATTTTAACTGTTCCCAGGTTCCTGTTCTCAGAAGTATTGGGTTCCGATAACTGCTTGGTTTAACCAAAAGTCATTCAGAAATTAATAAAACGAATAAGGCAGGAAACAAACTGATTAACAGTAGTTTTCCTGCTTTTTTTTGTTAAAATATCTTTATATTTT
>JAQBNV010000383.1 GCA_028288395.1 Adhaeribacter sp.
TACTGCTACTTGCTGCCTGTTTCTAAAGAGCCTTTGTCCGCAGCTTTAATTATACGAAATAGCATAAGAAGGCAAAGAAATTCTGAAAGGCTTGATTATTTAATCAGGAATTTTACGTTATTATACCGGAAATTTCCGTATATTTATATCAGGCAATATGTATAAATATTAAAATAATGGTTGAGGTGACAAATAGTTTATTTGTGGTTAAAGACAACCTGGCTTTGGTAAATAAGGCGCAGGAAGGCGTTGAGGCGGAATATTTTCTTAATCTGCTGAAACATTCGGGCTTGCGGAAAGACGAACTGGCCAGCCTGGTAGGCATCGACCCCAAAACCGTAGATAATTACCGCAAATCAAATAAGCGCTTTACCCGCGACTCCGCCGAAAAACTTTTACAATTACACCGCCTGTTTTCGTTCGGCGACGAATTATTTGGCTCTACTGCCGAATTTATGGATTGGCTGGCCATTCCTTCGCCGGGACTGGAAAATAAAAGCCCCATGGCCCTACTGCATTCTATTTCGGGTATTATGGAGGTGGAAAAACAACTGCTGAGGCTGGCCCACGGGTATGCCGCGTAAGCATGGAGCTTTACCGGATTGTTTTTGAACGGTTCGCCGACCGCCTCTACGCCCCCGGCTTTTCCGGCCGCTGGAACCATGATGGCCAGTTTGTAATTTATGCCGCCTCCAGTCGCTCGCTGGCTTCTATGGAAAACATGGTGCACAAAATGGGCCAGGGCGTGCTCGGAACAAAATTTACGATGATGGTACTGGAGGTACCGGATAATTTACCCACCACGACCATAACGCCGCAGGAACTACCAGCCAACTGGAAACTGGCCAGCAGCTACGCCCTTACCCAGCCCCTGGGTTCGGTTTGGTACGAAACCGGGGCGACGCTGCTCTTAAAGGTTCCTTCGGCTGTGGTACCCGCCGAATATAATTTTGTACTCAACGCCCGCCACCCCGATTTTGCCAAGGTGCTGGTGAAAGCCCGCGAACCATTTGTTTACGATTACCGGTTTATTTCTATTGATAAAGAATTAACCGGCCGGAAGAAATAAAATGAGCAGCCGGTTGGCTGCTCTTGCATTTAAAAATAAAATATTGTCCTTACCGCTTCTTCCGCTTACCATAATCTTCCTCCTCGTCATCATCATCGGTGAAGGTGGGCATGGTAAACATACTGCTGAGCAAATCTTTAAACTGCAGGCCAGCCGTTAATTTATTTCGGCTAATCAGGCTGTGTTCGGCTAAACCATGCAGGCAGAATTCCATCAGAAACAGTTTGGTCTGGTCGTCGGAGCTGCTGTGGAGCTTCTGGACCAAAGCCGATAAACCCGGCACGCTGTTCAGCTTTTTATTGTATTCGGCGGCCGACATGTCCTGCAAAATATCCAGGGTGTGGCCTTCGCCGAACCAGGTAGTTATTTGCTTGTAAGCGTTTTGCTCTTTTAGTTTCTTCTGCTTGTCGGGGTCCGGGAAATAATTCAGGAACTGGCTCCGTACGGCTTTGCCCATGAGCTTTTGCGCCACAATAGACGGTCCTTCCTGCTCGCCTTCGTACACCAATTCCACCTTACCCGTCAGGGCCGGCACCGCCGACAAGAAATCGGTTACCCGCACGTAGGTTTGTGCCTCGCCATTGATCAATGCCCGGCGTTCGGCGGCACTGATGGTACTTTCGTAAGCCGAAATGGTTAAACGCGCCGACACACCACTTTTGGCATCCACAAACTCACTTTCGCGGGCCTCTATCGCCACCTGTTCGATCAAATCATTTACCAGTACGTTAGTGTTAACCGTTTCCTGTTGCTCTTTATGAATCCTGGCCTCCTGCAGCGTAATTTTCTTCCCTACTTCAATGGATTTCGGATAATGGGTAATAATCTGGCTGTCGATGCGGTCTTTCAGGGGTGTTACAATGCTGCCCCGGTTGGTATAATCTTCGGGGTTAGCCGTAAACACAAACTGGATATCGAGCGGCAGACGCACCTTAAAACCCCGAATCTGGATATCGCCCTCCTGTAAAATATTAAACAGCGATACCTGGATGCGTGCCTGTAAATCGGGAAGCTCGTTGATCACAAATATTCCCCGGTGCGAGCGCGGAATCAGGCCGAAGTGGATCACCCGTTCATCAGAATAAGGCAGCTTTAAGGTTGCCGCTTTAATCGGGTCGGCATCACCGATTAAGTCAGCCACAGATACGTCGGGCGTGGCCAGTTTTTCGGTGTAGCGTTCGGAACGGTGCATCCAGGCTACTGTGGTTTCATCGCCCTTCTCCTGAATCAGGTGCTTGGCATACACCGATAAAGGCTGCAACGGATCGTCGTTCAGTTCTGAGCCGGCCACCACCGGAATATATTCATCGAGCAAATCTACCAGCATCCGGGCCAGGCGGGTTTTGGCTTGCCCCCGCAAACCCAGCAGGTTAATGTGGTGCATCGATAAAATAGCCCGTTGCATGTCCGGAATAACGGTTTCTTCGTAACCCCAGATGCCCGGGAAAACCTCTTCCTGGTTCCGGAGCCTGGTAATCAGGTTATCGCGCAGCTCTTGTTTTACGGTTCTTGGTTCGTAACCAGCCGCTTTTAATTGCCCCAGCGTCGTTATCTTTAATAAATTCTGGGAAGTAATATTTTTATAATTCATGAATCAGTTTTTACAAATGATGGATGGTAAAAGCAATTAAAATTATTGCTGTTTTTACCTAAAGTGATTTTGGCTTAAAATACTTACTTTAAGTAAATTTAATTATATTAAATCTAATCCTTTAACTACTAATTACTTATAAATCACACCAGTCATTCTGAAAATCCCAATATTCCCGGAATGACATGTGTACAAACTTCGAAGTAATTTAAATATTGGCTTTGCATTAATTAAAAAGTTTTCCGGCGGTTGCGGCTGTAATCTTCAAATATTAAATGGCCCAAGCCTTTCAGGCTGCTGTAATAGGCTTTTCCGCTGTTCACTTTGGTAAATTCATCTACAAACTGTTTCAGATACGGGTCGGAAGCAATCATAAAAGTGGTTATCGGAATTTTAATCCGGCGGCACTGGGCAGCCAGGGTCAAGGTTTTGTTTACTACTTTCCGATCCAGGCCGAAGCTGTTTTTATAGTAATGCAATCCTTCTTTCAGGCAGGTTGGTTTACCATCAGTAATCATAAATATTTGCTTATTAGCCGCTTTGCGCTTGCGCAGAATATCCATGGCCAGCTCCAGGCCAGCTACCGTGTTAGTATGGTAAGGTCCTACCGTTAAATAAGGCAAATCTTTAATGGTTATCTGCCAGGCATCGTTGCCGAATACAATGATATCCAAGGTATCTTTGGGGTACTTCTGCGTGATGAGCTCAGCCAGGGCCATAGCCACTTTCTTTGCGGGCGTAATCCGGTCTTCGCCGTACAAAATCATCGAGTGCGAAATATCGATCATGAGCACCGTAGACGTTTGGGTTTTGTGCTCCCGCTCGGTCACTTCCAAATCCTGTTCGGTCAGAAAAAAATCACCGAGGCCGTGGTTAAGCTGCGCATTCCGGATCGAATCGGTCATGGCAATTTGCTCTAGCGTATCGCCAAACTGAAACTCGCGGCGATCCGTGCTGGCTTCGTCGCCCTGGCCGGTGTGTGGCGTGGTGTGGTTGCCTTTGCCCGACTTCTTCAGCTTGCCAAATATTTCTTCCAAAGCACTGCGCCGCAAGTTTATTTCGCTTTTAGAAGTAAGCTCAAAAGATCCTTTTTCCTGTTCGTTTTCATCGATATAACCTTTTGCTTTCAGGTCATCGATAAAATTGCCCATGCCATATTCGTCGTTGGTGAGATTGTATTGTTTATCCAGCGAGTTAAGCCACGAGAGGGCTTCGCCGACATCGCCAGAGGTAATGGTAATCAGCTGCATAAAAATTTGCAGCAGCGACTCAAAACCAGTTTTATCGTCTTGAGGGGGTATATAATCAGTAAATCGGTATCCGGCTGCCATAAACTTAAATATTAAACTTCTAAAAATTCTTCCAACTGCACTTTTGCTGAAATAAAATAATCTTTTCCCAATTTACCTTATATTCATTTGATTCTGGCATTTGTGGTTCGGTTTAAGCGAATCTAACCACTAAAACTTGCTTGCGATTACCTGTATACCGGAAGCTGGGCTGCCTTTAGGTTGGGGAGTAAGCTAATTATTCCTATTAAATTTATTCTGGTTGAAAACAACGAACAGCTTGGTGGTGATGGAAGAATTTTTAGAAGTTTAATATTTAAGTTTATGGCAG
>JAQBNV010000389.1 GCA_028288395.1 Adhaeribacter sp.
AGCTCGTGGTTTACGGTGAAGCTGCGCCAGGAAAGTATTGGCAATATTCGCATGGGCAATGTGCGTTTTTCTTACGATGGCAAAGGGTCCAAATTATTTTTTATAAACCTGAAAGGAATTGTACTTACTGCCATAACCTTGGGTGGCTATTTTTTTGCCTATGCGCGCGATTCACATAATTATTATCTGAACAACATTTATCTGGAGCAAAACGGCCGTTATGCCCGGTTAAGCTCTTCGGTAACCGGCTGGAGATATTTTAAGTTAATTGCCGTAAATTTAGTTATCATCGTGTTTTCTTTGGGTATTGCAACACCTTTCGCCACCATCCGGACTATGCGTTTTGTACTGCACAAGGCCGTACTGCTAGGTGATTTTGATGCCGATGACCTGGTACAAACCGAAGAAGCTTATAAAGATGCCACTTACGAAGACGTGTCGGATATGATGGACATCGGGCTGGTGTAATAAATTTTAAATGGATTATTACGAAACTATATATTTTGATGGTAAATTGTCGCAGCCGCACCTGGCCCAGGTACGTTTGGAGCCGAGTGCGTTGCGCATTACCTATAAAAGTCAGGACGGCACCTTGCCCGTAACCGTGCACTGGCAGGCGCATCGCATCGAGAAGGACGAATATACTGAAGCCGGCAAAATCATTCTGCGCTACGGCAATTACCCGTCCCAATCCCTGGAAGTCGCTTCTTATGATTTTTTACCGGTTCTGGAAAAATATTATACCGCGGCTCCCTTGACCCATCAGAATGGACCCCTGCAGGTTTACCGCAGCCCGCCGTGGTTATGGCTGGTTCTGTTGTTTTTTCTGACATTAATTCCGGTTACGTATTTCTGGTTATTACCCGCCGCTGCTGATTTGGCCGCCCGCCAAATACCGCCCACTTACGAGCAGAAACTAGGAAATACCCTGGTTGCTCAGCTAATTCGGAAAGAAAATATCCATAGCCTGCAAACTGCTCACCTGCGGGGCTTTGTGCGGCAGGTGTCATTGCCGACGCCTTACCCGCTCCGGTTTACGGTATTAAAAAATCCGGAACCTAACGCTTTTGCCATTCCGGGGGGCAATATTGTGGTGCATACTGGTATGCTAAAGCTGGTTCAAAGCCCGGCCACATCAAACTTAGGCACTCCCTGCGGTCCATGTTCCGGAGCTTGTCGGGGTATATTTTTATTTCAGCAATTATCGGCGATGTCAGCGCTTTAACAGCGGTAATTTTAGAGAATGCCAATACCCTCAAATCGCTGGAGTACAGCCGTGATTTTGAGAAAGAGGCCGATATGGTGGGCTTACAGGTATTGCAGCAACATAAAATAAACCCCCACTGTATGGTAGAGCTGTTCGAACATTTAGCGGCGCATAGCAAAGGCCGGGGCCAGGAAACAGAATTTATTAGTACCCACCCACTACTGGCTTCGCGTATCAGTTATATAAAAAAATACATGCAGACCCAAAAGTATCCCGCCGCTCCTTCCGATTCTTTAAATTATTACTGGCAGCAAATAAAAAAGCAGGAAGAAAACAGCCATTAGGATTTATTGCTGCGCCTTTTAGTAAAAAGTACCGGGAATTTATTTGCCGCGGCGTAGTAGTTTGTGGTCCGTTCCTTTAAAATTAACTTATTCCGGTACGGTGCTGGATGATAAGTCGCCTAAAGCAGGTTGAAAGGAGAGGAAATGATCCAGCCCCAGGACAGTGAAAACAGATTTAAGCTTTGGTTTCAGGCCATAAAGCGTAAGGTTTATTTTATTTCTTTCCAGTTTTTGCAGGTGCGAAATAAACACTCCTACGCCGGCCGAAGATATATATCTTACCTCGCAGCAATCGACCCATAAGTTTTTCAGAGGCTGTTGGTATATCTGGTTCAGCTCCGCATCCACCTGCACCGAAGTAGTGGCATCTATGTCGCCTTGGATGATAATAACCACGCTACCGGGGGTTTGCTCGCTCACAATTTTCATGCTGCTTATATTATAAAGTTTAGAATCGAATCTTAGGTAAACAACCGGTAAAATATTAAAGACATCACAGGTTGTTATTAACTTTTGGGCACGAAAATACTTAACCCAAGTTAGTGGCAAGGGAGTTTACTTACCGGCCGTAGCCAAGGCTTGTGCTTCTTTCAGGTTAGAGGCAATATGTATTACCCTAATCAAGCCGGAATCTTCAAAAGCAGCCATTACCGCTTGGTTTACATTGTAGAGGACCAATGGCCGGCGCAATGTTTGTAATTGTCCGGAGTAAGCAAGTAGTGCCCGCTGACCCGCAATGGTGATATTGCTCAGATCTTTTAAATCTATCAGCACCAGGCGGCTCCGGCTCCGGGTGCTTTTCTCTAAGGCCTCCTGTAACAAAGGACAATCCTGTTCTCCGAACATCCCATGCGGTTTTATTACAAAACTCCCGAACTCTTCGTTCACCGTTACTTTCATACGAATTAGACGGTTATCATTAAACATTTATTTATAATCAGGTCGCTATGCCATTGATTCTGAACTTATTCAAAGATACAACCGCAGGTTTGCCTTTGAAATGTATTATTTA
>JAQBNV010000395.1 GCA_028288395.1 Adhaeribacter sp.
GAAAGATCCCGAAACCATCTCCCGGATTTCGCAATACGAAATGGCTTTTAAAATGCAAGTTTCGGTACCGGAAGTAATGGATATAAATAAAGAGCCCGCTTACATTCACGAGATGTATGGCACAGAACCAGGTAAAGCTTCTTTTGCCAATAACTGTTTATTAGCCCGGAGGTTGGTAGAAAAAGGGGTTCGGTTTGTACAGCTATTTGACTGGGGCTGGGATTCTCACGGCAATGACCCTAATAACGCATTGGATAAAGGATTCGGGGACTTATGCAACACTATTGATAAACCGGTAGCAGCCCTGCTGCAAGACCTGAAAATGCGCGGATTGTTGGACGAAACTTTAGTGGTATGGGGAGCAGAGTTTGGCCGCACGCCGATGCAGGAGAACCGGGAAGGGAAAGAAATGGCTTTTAAAGGTCGGGATCATCATACCGATGCTTTTACGGTTTGGATGGCTGGTGGGGGAATAAAAGGTGGCTACACCCACGGCGAAACCGACGAGATTGGCTATTATGGCATCAATGGGCGCACCAGCGTTTTTGATTTACAAGCCACCATCTTAAACCAGTTAGGCATGGACCACGAGAAACTCACCTATGCCTTTCAGGGCCGTAACTTCCGCCTAACCGACGTACATGGAAAGGTTATTAAAGAAATTATTGCCTGAGCAGGTATAGAGTAACAAAATATAAGATAGTGGACATTATCTACTAAAACAGCGCATTAAATTAACCAAGGCTATTCCGTTTCTTCCATACTTACTTCTTGATATATAAAGCCTATATTATCAATTATTATATTTAAATCAATCTAAGCTTTTTATGTTTGAAACTTCCGACCCACCAGAGATTATACTGTTCCTGGGGCGTTTTCATCCTTTGCTGGTGCACCTGCCAATCGGTTTTCTGCTTATAGCTTTTCTGCTCGAGCTATTTTCCCGGCTGCCGCGCTTTGAAGGATATCGGCATGCTGTTGCATTTGTATTATTTCTTGGGGCTTTGAGCTCAGTATTAGCGGCCGGATTAGGGTATTTTCTGTCATTAGGCGGTGGTTACGATGAAGACCTCTTAGCCAGGCACCAATGGATGGGAATAGGCATGGCTGGAGCAGCTATTGTGGCTTTATTTCTAAAAACACGTCTATCCCGGCCTACCTCTCGCCTGCACGAACGAGTTTATGGACTAATGCTTACCCTTTCGGTGGTTCTGATGATGGGTACGGGTCATTATGGGGGTTCACTTACCCACGGGTCCGATTACTTAACAGCCTACTTGCCCACTTCTATAGAATCCTTTACAAGTGGATCGGCAAGTAAAAAAAAGCAATTGAAGGTAATTACTAATCTGCCGGAAGCGGTGGTGTATACGGATATCATTCAGCCAATATTTGACAGCCGCTGTATTAGTTGCCATAATCCAGCCAAAAAGAAAGGGGATTTGCGGCTAAATGACTTTGCTGGGTTAATGGCAGGTGGCAAAGAAGGTTCGGTGGTGGCGGCCGGTCAGATTGCCCAAAGCGAGCTTTACAAACGGTTGCTGCTGCCACCGGAAAACAAACATGCTATGCCCCCCAAAGGCAAGGATCCGCTCACCGAATCAGAGCTGCAGCTGATTGCCTGGTGGATAAACCAGGGCGGCGCAACGGCAGATAAAAAGGTAAAAGAACTGCCCCAGACCCCCACCATTAAAACGGCATTGGCGACCCGAACAGAAGAAAGTAAATGGGTTAACCCGGTGTTTGCTAAAAAGATAAATCCCGCTTCGCCGGAGGCGCTACACGAGGCAGAACGCGCTGGCTTTTTAGTTTTACCGGTAGCCAAAGGCCAGCCTTTCCTGCGGGCGCAAAAAAAGATTGGTGCTCCAGAACCAAATGATTTGTCGGCATTAATACCCTTAGCTGAGCAATTAGTAGCCCTGGACCTGAATGGAACTCCCATTTCTGACAGCTTACTGGCAGACATCGGCAGATTTAAAAACCTGACACGTTTGCGCCTGGAGAATACCCAAATCACGGATGCAGGCATTGGCCGACTGCTGAATTTGCCTTACCTGGAATACCTGAACATCTACGGCAATCCCGTTACCGATAAAGGCATCCTATTGTTGGTTAAGGTTCCACACTTGCGCAAATTATACCTGTGGCAGACGCAAGTGACTCCGGCTGGCGTGGCCGCCTTGCAGCAAAAACAACAAAAGCTTCAAATTATCACCGGCTTCCCTGTAAAAACCAGTACTGAGCCCCGGCAACCGCCGGTAGCGCTACAAAATAACTAATCATTCTATTGGCTAAAAGCACCAATGAGCATCAACCGAAGAAAATTTATTCAAACCACTACAACCGCTTTAATGCTATCTTCGCTGGATGTATTTGCGACCAAATCTCAATCTGCTTATAAGATGAACGCCTCATTTGAACTGAAAATACTAGCTACCAATTGGGGCTTTTCCGGATCCTTGGATGCGTATTGTGCCAAAGTAAAAGCGGAAGGATATAATGGTATTGAGATATGGTGGCCCATGAAAAAAAATGAGCAGGAGGAATTGTTCTCGTTACTGAAAAAATATAATCTGGAGGTGGGCTTCCTTTGCGGTGCTAACCAAAGCAACTATCGGGAAAACCTTGATTATTTTAAAACAATGATCAATGCAGCAGCAGGAAATACAGTTATAAAGCCCTTGTATATCAATTGTCACTCCGGGAAAGACTACTTCAGTTACGATGAAAATAAAGCTTTTATTGACCATACGATAGCGCTATCTAAAAAAACTGGCATTCGGATTTGTCATGAGACCCACCGATCGCGCATGTTATTTGCCGCTCCCATAGCCAAACAGTACCTCGAGAAAAACCCGGAATTGCGAATTACGCTTGATGCTTCCCATTGGTGTAATGTAAGCGAGAGTTTATTGAAGGACCAACAAACCACCATGGATTTGGCATTGTCGAGAGTAGATCATGTGCATGCCCGCATAGGTCATGCGCA
>JAQBNV010000401.1 GCA_028288395.1 Adhaeribacter sp.
TAAAACCGCGGCTAATGACACCTGCGGTTGCAAAAGGCATACCTGCACCAATACCTGACAAAGACCAATAATTACCAGGTTTGGCAATCTTATTAAATTGATGACTTTTTTCAAGGAGAATGAAAGAACCGGCTTTGCCCGACGAAATTGTTTAACAAATTTAGGTTAAAAGCCGCTAAAATTCTAAATAAAAAAAGCTCCGGGAATGGAGCTTTTAGAAAAGAGGGAATAGTAAAGATAAGCCTTAAACTTTTTTAACGTTAACGGCGTTAATGCCTTTTTTACCTTCCTGCGTATCAAATTCAACTTTATCGTTCTGTTGGATCTGGATACCGTTCAAACCCGTTACGTGCACAAAAAAGTCTTCTTTGCTAATGTCGTCAGTAATGAATCCGTAGCCTTTTGATTCATTAAAGAATTTTACTGTTCCTGTTTTCATAAAAATTAAGAAATTTGAAATTAAAATATGCTGTAAATATAGTAGTATTTTATTCTGAAGCAACTTTTTCAAGATATTTTTGAACTTTTTAAAAAATCGCTTATTTCATATATTTCTACCAATTTCCCTGCATTTTTAATACCGCTTCAATTAACTCCCGTACCGCTCCTTTTCCTCCGGCCTTACTCGAAATAAAATTGGCTATCCATATCACATCCGGCGCAGCATCCTCCGGACAGGCGGCTATCCCACATTGCTGCATAACTCCCAAATCCGGAATGTCATCACCCATATAGGCAATATCGCCAGGCAGTAGGTTATACTGTTGCAGGAACCGGGCAAAAGCCTCCTGTTTATTTTCAATTCCCAGGAAAATATCTTCTACATCCAGCGATAACAGCCGCTTACGGACCCCTTCCTCCCGGCGCGCCGAAATAATGGCCACCCGGTAACCTTTCTGAATGGCATGCCGGATTGCGAAGCCATCTTTGATATTAAAACTCCGCACCTGCTCACCGGAAGCCAGCGCCAGCAAACTACCATCCGTTAATACGCCATCTACATCAAAAACAAAGGCTTTTACCTGCCTTAAATCCAAAGAAGGGTGGTGCTGCATGGGCTATTCCGTTATTTATGATTTTATAAACCATTCAGATGAATAAATTTAAATTCGGGCCGCTACTCCGGGTTTAATTACCCAAAGTAAGCGGCCCAGATAATACAATTCTTCTAATTGCCTTAACAACCAAAAACTATTAAGAAATTACTGATTATCCCGCCACTCATACACCCACTGCGACTGAATTTGCTCCAGGTGCGCTTCATTGGCTTCTTCGCGTTTCCCTTCAAAATTATCAAGGGCCAGTACCCACTCCAGTAAATCGGTAAACCGTATCCGGTAAATTTTAGATTCGCCAAAGTCATCCCCGAACTTTTCGTACAAGGCCATGGCAATATCTTCGTGGTCTTTCCAATGCATCGGGGGCTCATAACTGTTACTCATATCACTTGCGTTTTTGTTGATGGCTGCCCTTATGGTAAAGGACAACCTGAATATTATATTTTACTTTTAATATTATTTCTAACGGTTCTAACGGCTTTAAAAATATCAGTTAGCTCTCGTTGACAGCGGCCAGTAATTTTGTATAGGTTAATGTCCTAAGAAATCCTGCTCCGGAATGGTAACTACCACATCTTCGTTGCCTTGGATTAAACACTGGCAAGCCAGCCGGGAATTAATCCGCGGATCAACGGCCCGGTCAATGAAATCTTCTTCTTTGTCGGAAATTTCCGGCATATCATCTAGTCCGGACTCTACGTAAATGTGGCAGGTGCTACAACCGCAAACGCCGCCACAGTTGTGTTGTAATTTAATATCGTTATTCAACGCTACGTCCAGCACTGACTCCCCTTCTGCGGCAATATGGGTTTGATCCGGCTGACCGTTGGCGAACTTAAATGTAATATTTATAACCTTCATGGGTGCTATATCCTTCTTATTTAGCCTGCAAAATTACGAAACAATTTTCCGAAACAAAGACTGCTTTTAATTATGCCTTGTTCCGTTCTACGAAGTTGCCCGGTATTGGTAGCCATTTGGCAGGCTATGGTTTATTTTTTCTCCTGAATGCTGCTCGATAATAATTGATAAATCTGCTGATAAAGGGGCTGCAGGGCCAGTAAATGCAAATGTTCCTGTATAATATTGCTATCGCCCCGTACGGCCGGACCGGTTTGCACCCTAAATGGATCTGCCGCAAAACTTTTTTCGATAGTGCTCTTAATCAATGGTTCCAGCAAGTGAGAATCCAGTTGGCGACTGTTTAACAACTCGCGGCTGATACCCAACAGATGATTAGTAAAATTACAGGCAAAAACTGCCGCCAGGTGCAGTTGCTTCCGTTCTGATCCAGTCATAAAATGCACTTGCCGGCTAATGCTGGTAGCCAATTGTTCCAGCAAAGAGGCCAGTTCCGGCCATGCTGCTTCCAATACAATGGGCGTTTGGGCAATATTAACCGGGTAGTGCCGGGAGAAAGTCTGAACCGGGTAAAACACGCCAACCTGCCCCCGAAACGCGTGGCCTTCTAAAACCGATACTGGCAGACTACCTGCTGTATGCGCCACCCGGCTACCCTCCGGAAAGTGCGCGGCAGCCATCACTGCTGCTACCGCTGCATCCGAAATACTTACCAGATAC
>JAQBNV010000406.1 GCA_028288395.1 Adhaeribacter sp.
GTAGGTTTCAAAACCTACCGGGTTTAAGTTACATGCAGTATGGCCGCCTGTTCATACGATTTGGTATAATATTCCATTAAGGATGATTTTCGTCTTTTGGCCTTCCACCGGTTTTCCTGCTTATTAAGCCGTAATATTTCGTCATATGAAAAGAACCTTTAACGAAATTCCCACCAGATTGCTTTAATAATGACGTATTTGGTTTGTAAAACCAGGATGGCTTTGAAGGCCTGCCATTTTTAGGCCTGTTATTACTTTGTCTTCATCTATTGCATTTAATATTATTTGGGCAGAACTAATCCAAAATACTTTTACCGGTACCCATGCCTGTTGTTATAACTAGCGTTTACATCGGCCGCCGGCGCTAAAGAAAACTTTAAACATTATTTTAATATTTCTGCTGCCCGCCTCTAAAATATTACCCTGATTTATTTTTTTCGGGCAATATTACTTGCAGAAAGTAGCCAAATCCTATTACCAGCAGGCAACCAATGGGGTTGAGCCACAAAAAGCCAATGTCGGTGGTAATGTAGGTTAAGATCACCAAAGCCTCTGCCAGAATAGCCGCCCAGAACACCGCCCGGGCTTTGATATATTTAAGGTAAAAACCTACTACAAAAATACCCAGAATGGTGCCGTAGAACAGGGAACCCAGAATATTTACAGCCTGGATCAGGTTATCGAGGCGCGAGGCGAGGGTGGCAAACAAGATGGCCAACAAGCCCCAGACAATGGTAAATACCTTCGATACCTGGAGATAATGTTCATCCGAAGCAGCGGGCCGGTACGAACGTTTGTACATATCAATCAACGAGGTCGAAGCCAGGGCATTCAGTTCCGAAGAAGTGGATGACATGGAAGCACAAAATATCACCGCCAACAACAATCCGATAATGCCGGTAGGCATATATTGCATGACGAAAGAAATAAACACGTAATCGGTATCTTTTACTTCTGCCTGGGGGTTTGCTTTTTGCAGAAGACCTTTAACTTCGGTGCGGATAGCCTTGCTTTCGGCTTCGATGCCGGTTAATTTCTGCCGGGCCGCGTCAATAACAGACTCATCTTCGTTCTGAATACCAACGAGCATGTCTTTTACCACCCGCGTTTTCTCTTTGAAATTAGCGTTGTGCTCCGTTTCCAGTTGAATCAGGTTACCGGCATAAGGTGTTTCGTAAAGCCTTTCTTTCGCCACTTTATTAAAAAACACCGGCGGCTGCACAAACTGGTAAAACACAAACACCATTACCCCGATAAACAAAATTATAAATTGCATCGGAATTTTCAACAGGCCGTTAAATAGCAAACCCAAGCGGCTTTCGGTAATAGACTTACCCGAAAGATATCGGGCAACCTGCGACTGATCGGTACCAAAATACGACAAAAACAGGAACACGCCGCCCGTAATGCCCGACCACACATTATAACGGTCGTTCCAATCAAAAGAAAAATTTATTAAATTGAGTTTGCCCATTTTACCGGCTACCTGCACCGCATCGTAAAATGAAACATGCGCGGGCAGCATATTAACCACCATAAACCCGGCTACAATCATCCCTCCCATCATCACAGCCATTTGCTGTTTTTGGGTTACGCTTACCGCCCGGGTGCCGCCCATTACAGTATAAAGAATTACTACCAGGCCCAGGATAACATTGGTAGTATTAACGTTCCAGCCCAGAATAGAAGACAAAATTATGGCCGGGGCATAAATAGTAATGCCGGCGGCCAAGCCTCGCTGCACCAGGAACAACAGCGCGGCCAGCGAACGGGTTTTTAAATCAAAGCGCGTTTCTAAATATTCGTAGGCCGTATAAACTTTCAGGCGGTAATAAATAGGAATAAACGAAACGGCGATGATTACCATAGCAATGGGCAAGCCGAAATAAAACTGCAGAAAGCGCATTCCATCTTCGAAAGCCTGACCAGGAGTAGATAAAAAAGTAATGGCGCTGGCCTGGGTAGCCATAATGGACAAACAGATGGTCCACCATTTTTCGGAATTATCACCTTTTAAATAGCCTTCTATGTTACGGCTGCCCCGGGTTTTCCAGATGCCGTATAGCGTAATAAAGGCCAAAGTACCCACCAAAACACCCCAATCGAGTAAACTCATTCGAAATACCGGGTTATGGCGTAAAACAAAATTATCTCGAAAATAAGCACCCCGATTACCATCGTGTAAAAGGGACGCCAGGATTTAAAAAAAGGTGGTTTATGATTATCGGTCGAATTTTCCTGATCCATGAATTTATTTGTTTTTACCAATAGAAATAAGGTTGGTAAACAGGCGGTAAGCGCCCGGAACACCCGAAGGTAACTGCCGGAAAAAAGCGTAACCGGTATAAATATAATAGCCTTGGCCATACTTGGCTACGAGCAAACCACCTTCGCGGGCCGGTTCGCCGGGGTCGTTGGAAGACAAAATAGCTTCGTAACGAGGGTCCCAGCTATTGGCAAAATACAAACCCCGCTCCTGCACCCAGCCCTCAAAATCCGGAGCCGCTATTTTATTAGGGAAATTAAGCACCGGATGATTAGGCTTCAGCAGCTGGACCGGTGCCTCCTCTACCGCTACCCGGTCGCGGGATAGCTTATACGGGTACGGGCCGAGTTTTTCGGTCGTAAGGCCGGAGTTTACATTATATTGCACCACCAGCGTACCCCCTTGCTCCACATAATCCAGCAAAGGATCCTGCCCAAACTTTAAATAATTTTCGGTGTTATAGGCCCGAACCCCAATCACCACCGCGTCAAAACGTTTTAAATAATCCGGGGTTAAATTATGCTGGCTTAACAATGTTACCTGGTAACCGATTTGCGCTAGGCTGGCGGGCACTTCATCGCCGGGGCCCATGAGGTAGCCAATCTGGGTGCCGCTTTTTTTCAAATCCAGGCGGGCCACTTTGGCCGTAGCGGCCGGAAATAACATCAGGGCCGGAATATGGCGATAATTAATATTCACCAAACTTTGATTAAAAGTCTGCCCATCGGCATGCACCACAGCGCGCAAGGTGCCTTCGCTGCGGGTAGGGGTGGGATAAACCTGGAAAACAAACGATTTTTCTGCTTCTTTAACAGGCAACGTAAAAGCAGTGGCGGCAGGTTCTACGCGCCAGCCGGTTGGCACTTCCAAGGTAAGGCGGCCATTCAGATTTTCCTTACCAGCTTTTACCGTAACTACCAGTTGCTTTGGTTTATCATCGGCAAACATGAGCACCTTATCGGTCAGGTTTACAAATACCGGCGGAGTGACCGTAAAGGGCTTAAATATTTCCCCCTCCACCGGGTCAACCCGTTTATAAACAACTGGTTCGGCAAAAGTAAATGGCACCTGGTTAACCAGAACCGTAAATTCGGCGAGCAAAGCCGGCGGATTTTCGGGCAAGCCAATCAGGTGCTGATCGTTAACCGCATACATACCCAGGGTGCCTTCCTGCTGAAGCCAATATGGTTGCGAAACGGTCTGCTGGGTTGATAAGGCAACCATAGTTTTACTCGTAACCAGTTCCTGCTGTAATGATTTATTCAGGGTAATGATTTGTTTAGTGGCCGGAAAACTTATTTGCCGGAGTACGACCGGCACACCCGACCGACTGACGGCCAATGTGTTGACACTTACCGGTTCGCCGGGGGTAGCCGTAGGTTGCCCAGCCGTGGCTTCCAGAAACAAGCCCAGACAAGCTTTTACCAGTTTCTGCAAGTCCGCTAATTTTTGGTTTTTATAGGGGTTATCGGGTAAATTATGAATGGCCGTTTTCACCTGCAGCAGGTCCGGCACACTGGCCGCCGGGTTGGCCGGATTATACTGCGATATGGTATGGTCCAGCAGTTTAGCTATTTTTTCTCCTCCTTTCACTCGGCTCCACGTCAGATTAACGCCCTGAAATAAATCGGATTGGGCGCGTTCGCCTTTGGTATGCTCTAAATATTCAATCACTTTGCCGTAATTACTGCCGCTGCCAAAGCCCTGGCTTTGGTGCATGCTCCGGCTGGCCGCCGCTATTTCGGGATACGATTTACCCAGGATAGGATTATACGTACTCAGCTCAATAGCCAGTTTACCGGTTGGATCAAATTGGCGTTCGGCTCCGTAAAAAAACGAAGAGGTATTCCACAACAGTCGTTTGGCTTGCCAAACCGCCACGTATTTTAATTGTTCCGGAAACCGCTTGGAATCGGCTGCGGCTTCAAAAGCTTCGGCCGCCAGGATGGCCGAGGTGGTATGATGGCCGTGGGTTCCGCCGGGTTCCGGTGAAAAACGGGTTATCATCACATCGGGTTTAAATTTCCGGATCGTCCAAACCATATCGGCCAGAACTTTCTCTTTATCCCAAAATTTAAGGGTTTCCTGGTAGTCTTTCGAAAAGCCGAAATCATTAGCGCGGGTAAAAAACTGCTGTCCACCGTCCAGGTGCCGGGCCTGCAATAATTCGTGGGTACGGATCAGGCCCAATCGTTCCCGGATTTCCGGCCCAATCAGGTTTTGCCCGCCATCGCCCCGGGTTAAGGACAAGTAGCCGGTTTGCACCAACTTTTCATTCGCCAGCCAGGCAATCAGAGCGGTATTTTCGTCATCGGGGTGGGCAGCGATGTATAGCGCACTGCCAACGACATTCAGCTTTTTTAAATCCAGCAAAATATCGGCCGCGTCGGGCTTTACCGGTGCTCCGGCTTTTAAACCCGGTGCCAATACCAAAAACAAAACAGGAAAAATAAACCCGAAAGAGAGTAAAAGCTTGCGCATCAGTAATTATTAAACGGGAGTTTAGTCTGTCTTAAATATAAATAAAGACTAGCAGCCAGATTTATATTTAAGCGCACCTTTAAACTTATTTAAAGCCCTAAAATAGGGAAATATTTTTATACCGCCTCTTACATTAACTCCTGCAAGCCGCAATATATTATAATTAGATTGGGTTCTCTTTTCCGGCTTCTAATAAGTTTTGCAAGCAAGCCCCTCCTCCCAATACGCAAATATTTTTACCGCCATTCAATATTTTCGCGCAATATCCACGCCCCCCCGGCTAAACACCGGGCCGGAATACTTTTATTCACCACCGCCCCGGCCGTCGCCGATGGTTACTCCTTTCAGAATGGTTACGTTCATGCCTATCCAGACATGGGTGCCAATTTTTACCGGCAGCAAAGCCTGAAAGCCAAGCGTCAATATTTCGTGGTTATCGGTATCCCGCAGGGTTACGTTATCCGATATAGCAACATCGTCTCCAATTTCGATGCTGGTAAAACAATTCAAATGAAGGCAGTGATTAGTATACCCGCTACCCAAAACCAGCCTGGCTTGGGGTTAACCGAAACCCAGGCTCCCGAGTAAATAGCAAATGCACCGCGCACCTGTAAAACAGCGTGTTCGTGAATCTCCAGTAAACCCGGAAAATAATCTTTCTGGTGCCAATATTGGTTAAAAAACAACGTGGCTCCGGCTTCTACCTGCATCAAACCTGTTTTGGCCAGTAATAGAGAAGTATTTCGATTAAGGTAAATATTCCCCTGGCCCCTGTTCTTTATTTT
>JAQBNV010000417.1 GCA_028288395.1 Adhaeribacter sp.
CACTTTTCTCTTTCATTGATGCCCTTTTGAAACTCTAAATCAGCTTGTTTCCAAGCTTTAGGTTTGAACAATTCTTTTATATCCTGAATTAGTTTCATTTATATAATTGCATGTAACTACCGGCTAAACGGAGTTCGTTCCGGTTATTGGCCTTTTGGGTTGACTTGTAAGGGCTTGCTTGTGCAGGTAATATTTGTTTTTCTGTCGCTTTTATCCTTTTCATCCCCTCGACAATATAGTGTTATTTTATAAATTATCCAGCGGGCTTTGAATTTTATCCAGGGCGTAGGTCGTAATGTGGGTATAAATTTCGGTAGTCTTACTCGAATTATGCCCCAATAGGGTTTGGATATAGCGCAAGTCAGTACCCGCTTCCAGTAAATGCGTAGCAAAACTATGGCGTAAGGTGTGGGGAGTAGGCTTACTTATTATACCTGCTTTCTTTACGCAGGCATTAAAAACATGCCTGATGCTATCGGTGGTATACTGCCCGCCATATTGCCCTTCAAACAGCCATTCTTTGGGTTTATACTGCTTATAATACTGCCTTAAACTGTGCAAAAGCTTCTGGGATAATAAAGTAGTGCGATCTTTCTTACCTTTACCACCTCTTAACAAGAGCAAATTTCTATCGGATTTTACGTCGCTAATTTTTAAGTTAATGACTTCACCAATGCGTAAGCCGCCCGCATACAAGAGCTGCATTAAACAGCGGTGCTTTAGGTTTTCGGAAGCATTTAATATTTTAGCGACTTCTGGTTTGCTTAATACTTTGGGTAAGGTAAAAGCTTTTTCCGGCCGTTCTACATTTTCTAATCGCACTTCATTTCTGCCTAATACCCGCTGATAGTAAAATTTCACAGCATTTATGCTTTGGTTTATTAAAGACCAGGAAAACTTGTTGCTTTGCACCATGCCCCGGTGATAGTGGTTTATCTCATCTTCCGAGAAGGTAACTATCTTTTCTAATCCATCTTCTTTGTGCCCATTAAGGAATCGCACGAGCAAGCTATGATAGGTGCGGATGGTATTGAGGCTGTAATGGAGCAGGAAAAGCTTTTCCAGGTAACTAATCGGACAAGATATAAAGCCAGGTGCATGCGCGTAGCTTTGTTCCCATAACCGTAATAATAAAGGTATTTCTTTTACTTTCAATGTTTGGCAGAGCCAGATGTGCGCAATGCCCCTTAAATCATCTAATAAGCAGTACAGGGCTTTATTCTCTACAGGCATTACAAAGCACTTACTTTCTTCTTGCCACTGGTAATTACTTTCTTTAAGCTTGTTATCTAATGCAGGATTGTACTTGTATTGCAAAGCTATTATGGTTTGCTTACCATGAAGTAAAGGAATAAGCTGCACTACGGGCAGATCTGTTTTTTTAGCTAAAGGCGCCGAGGGATGAGCGCCCGCCAGTATAGTAGCCCCATTAGCTGACCTTAAGCGCTTAGGCCGGTTTAGGTATTGGGTATTAATGATAACAGCACTTCCAAAATGGTTATAGGTCTTCTCCAGCGTATGCGTAGAATGCGCCATCACGTAACATTTATAAAGCTGACTGTATTTTATCCAGTCGGCGGACTTCAGCTTCTCCTGGATTAAGCTGTCTGCTTTATAATAAAATTTAATAAAGGTCTTGCCCTGGTGAGGTAAAGGATTAAGATACAGCGTAGGTTGTTTCTGGTAAGTCATAATTTCTTCATTTAGAAATAAAAGTAAGGCTGTTCTAAGGCATGATTCGTTTTAGAAACGTATATATCCGTAACTATCCGTATATAAACACGGCTTCATAAAATGATGGAAAAGCAGCAAACAGCAGTTTGTCAGGTTTGCGGTACAGCACTCGCCGGCAGAGTTGATAAACGATTTTGCTCCGATCAGTGCCGGGCCCAACGGCATAACCTGAAACGAAAAGCGGATGTGGGGGAAAGTATGATTTTGGACATTAATCGTATATTGCGCAAAAACCGCAGTATCTTGAAAGTAGCCAGTCCTTTGGGTAAAACCACTACCCGAAAGGAATACTTGGTGATGCAGGGCTTTGACTTCAACCACTTCACCCACCAGTACAAAACCCAGAAGGGAAACACCTATAGCTTCTGTTATGATTTTGGTTATCTATTGCTAGCGGAGGAAAAGGTGCTCATTGTTAATTGGCAGAGCTATATGGCCCCTAAATAAAATTTCTCCTAACCTTAAACCCAACCTGCTATTCCCAAAACAGAATGGTTTTATAAAAATTTAACAAAATAAGCATTTTACTTATCATAAACGCTCGTTTATAATTAGTAAAAACAGTTTTAGCTAACTATAAAAAGCGCCCCTGTAACCGGGCAGATAAATTTATAGCGCTGCTTCAGGTCTGCCGGCTGAAAATGGCTAAGGCTTTTTTTTAAATAGCGCCCGCCGTTTCTAATTGCCGAACCCGCTCTTTTAGTTGGTGGTTCTGCAAGGAAGGTGGGAAACTGTCAGCTTGAAAAGCTGCGTTTTCTTTCCCTTTTGTACTTTGTTTCCAGCGGTAGATTAAGTTCTCGCTCACCCCTAAAGCGTGGGATACCGCCTGGCCGCTGGACACCAGCTTGAGCACTTCGGCTTTGAAATCAGCATCAAACTCGCGAAGCGATTGTCCTTTCTTTTTTATCTTCCATAATCTTGCAAAGTTAAGCAAGTCAACTGTGCCGTTTTTTAGACCATCTCACGGTAAAAGATCTGAAAAATGAGAAGAGAGACGCCGCCGTATCGGCTTCGATGATGTTTTTTCTTAGTGTCATTATCATGGCGGTATCTGCTGGCACTTTATTTGTAATGAAAATTCCTTTGAATAACACAGTCGAGATGATAGGTCTTTTCCAGCCGATTGGCGGTAAGATCGCCGCTTTTATTCTTATCCTTGGAATTGTGGGGGCTGGAATTTCCACTGTGTTTCCCATTATATTAATAGCCCCCTGGCTTATTAGTGATTATACCGGTAAAGAGCGCAATATTTATTCGCCCATGTACCGTATTCTAGGACTGATCGGTGTCTTATTCGGATTCGGCATGCAATTTATCCATACCCCGCCGCCGCTACTGATGGTTTTCTCTCAGGCCTTTCAAGCCTTGATACTGCCTGCTGTAGCCATCCCGGTTTTAATTCTGATTAATCGTAAAAGTGTAATGAATGAGTATGTAGCGGGGACAAAAATGAATATAGGTTTGCTAGCCGTTATTATATTTAGCTTGATAACCAGCTATTTTGCTATTGCGGATTTTATGTAATATAAATTTATGGCATATTGTTTGCCATCCTGGCGGAAAAAAGAAAATATCCACCGGTTTACTTACTGCATTACACCAAAAAGGAGCGGGCATCATGATCCCGGACTTATCGGGCACGGGCGAAGCGGCCTCTGCCAAAGAAGATACAAAGGATAAGAGCATGGCACTGCATACCCAGGCACGCGCCGAGTTATGGTTAGGCAAGACCATGCTGGGGGAATGGGTAAAGGACTGCGTCTGGTCACAGACTGGCTGAAAACCGATCATCAAACCCGCACGGTTAGCATCGACGGCACCAAAGAGGCAGGCTTATCAGCCCTGTTTTTAAGCGCTGCTGAAGTACCAGGGAGAGGGGTTGGTGTTGAGGGTAGTGCCCGTGAGCTATTTGTTTGATAAGCGGGAATTGGGGGACTACGTTAGTATGGCCGTACACTCGCCGGGGTTTCTGCCTTGGAGAAATGTGTTGCTGGTAGCGGCGCTGAGTGGCAAAGATATTATTTTCATTGACCCGGTGACCATGTCGGGACAGAAAGTCACGGGCAGCCGGTTAAAGCAATATAAGGCGGAGTTTGGAAAGGTGAGAAAAATAGCCCAACGGCCCGGTCAAACAATTTTTAACTAAGTTCCAGCTTGAAATTATTATTTCTTTAGGTAACAAACGGCCGAATACCAAAAGATTCCAATACCCCAGTACTAATCCGTTAATACAAGATCATTATTTCGGGAAATTTGAAAAATAAGACGACAATCCTTGCCCTCCTGTTTTTACTCCTTTTCGGTTGGGGGATTTATATGTTGGGGAAGGCGCCTGACACCAGTACGGAGAACAAGGCCGATGTCAAAACTAACAGCAATACCTATGTAGGCGGCCTGGAAGTAAGCATACAAAATGGTAAATCTTTGGCCGCCCAACATTGCCAGTCCTGCCATCTGTTGCCGGATCCTGCTTTGCTGGATAAGGAGAATTGGCAAACTGCCCTCGCCATGATGGCCCCCCGACTGGGCATATACGATCATTATGGTAAGCTCTATCCGATCTATACTGATATAGATCAACGCTTTTATCCGGCTGAGGGTGCTATGAGCGCACCGGAATGGCAGAATATTATAGATTATTATACTGCGATAGCCCCTTCGGTTTTGCCCGCCCAAAAAAGGTTGAAACCAATTAAAAGGCGACTGCCGGGTTTTTCCTTAGAACTTCCTTCCCAATTGTTTTACAGGAAACATAACACGGTCTCTTTTATTAAAATTGATACCTCGGTAAAGCCTCACCGACTATTTGTTAACCGGGCCAGCTCCAATACCCTTTTTGTGCTGAACACGAAACTGCAGGTAGTGGATTCGCTTCATACCGACGGGCCTATTATTGATATTGACTTTCAGGTAAATAAATTAGTGGCTAGTAAGATAGGCAGTGATCTTTTTGGTAATAATGCAAAACGCGGCAGCATTTTTCCCCTACAGACAGATAAGCACAGAACACTACGGGCTGATGGACCACCTTTATTCGATACCTTAGCCAGGCCATTGCAGATTACCTCGGCAGATATTAACAAAGACCAGAAAACGGATTACCTGATTTGCGAATTCGGAAATATGAACGGCTCTTTATTGTGGATGGAAAATAAAGGTCGGGGGAAATTTGTACGGCATGACCTACGCGCAGTGGCAGGGGCTACGAAAGCCTTTATACAGGATTATAATCAGGACGGCCTGCCGGATATCTGGGCCCAGTTCGCGCAGGGAGAAGAAGGTGTTTTCCTGTTTACTAATAAAGGTAATGGCTTGTTTGGGCAGAAACAGGTAGTACGGTTTCCTCCCACTTATGGCTCTTCTTCGTTTGAACTGGACGATTTCAATCAGGATGGGTTTCCCGATATAGTATATACCTGCGGCGACCGGGGAGACGGGATAAATCAACTAAAGCCTTACCACGGCGTTTATGTTCTGATGAATAACGGTAAAAATGAATTTACCCAACGATACTTCTTTCCCATTAATGGCTGCATGAAAGCGATGGCCCGCGATTTTGATAAAGACGGGGACCTGGATATTGCTGCTATTGGCTTCTTTACCGATAACCGACAGCCGGAAGAAGGCTTTGTTTACCTGGAGAATAAGGGAAACTGGGATTTTGAGCCCCATGCTTTGCCTTTAGAAACGAGCTTTGCCAAGGCCACGACCATGGATGTGGCTGATTTGGATGCGGATGGCAAGCTGGATATTGTTCTGGGACATGGATTTATAGGAAATAAAGCCATGGATGGTAAAAAGCCTCTTTTTATTGTGTTAAAAAACAAATTTTAATATAAAATTTTATTTAACGCTAACTAGACGGTGAACTATAGGTCTTAGTTTATAAACTAATTTACTCAGGTTGGAAGACATTGGAAAAATTGGTTTCAGTGGTTTTATAATCGGCGACTTAAGATATGATTAATTTAACGGCCCAGTAATTCCTAATCGTCAAAAACGTTACATTTATAATGATTTTACGATTTATCAAGTTAAAATTCCTAATCAAACCCAACGCTTAAATACTCTAATAGTTCGGAAACGTTCTCGAAAACGTTCTCGCACTTTTACTAGCCATAATGCTCAGAATTGTGTCAGATTATCGATACGTTTGATAAACGAGCAATTAATTAATCTATTCGTTACAGCATTATTTTGATTTTATTTTTTTGTCCCTTTTAATCTTAAGCGCCTAGGCAACATGAAAAATAACCGCAGAAATTTTTTAAAATTAACCGGCCTGGCTGGTGCTGGTATATTAGCTGGCTATACAACTCCGGCTTTAGCTGATATTTCAGTTACTTCCAATACCGGATTGCTAAAAGCTGCGCGCCAGCATTTTAATATGAGTGGGTATGCTGCGCCCCGGTTAGATAAAGTGCGGATTGGGTTTATTGGCCTGGGTAACCGGGGGCCAGGCGCTGTTACCCGGATGAGCAAAATAGAAGGCGTAGAAATAAAGGCTTTATGCGATTTACGTCCCGAGAAAGCGGAAGCCGCGCGGAAGCGCCTTGAAAATACCCTGCATCAGCCGGTTATGTATAGCGGCAATGAAAATGAGTGGAAGAAAGTATGTGAGCGGAAGGATATCGATTTGATTTATATTGCTACCCCCTGGTATTTACATACCCCGATGGCGGTTTATGCCATGGAGCACGGTAAACACGTGGCCACAGAAATACCGGCGGCCGTTACGATGGAAGAATGCTGGCAGCTGGTAGAAACTTCCGAGCGGACCCGCAAGCACTGCATGATGCTGGAAAATTGCTGTTATGATTTTTTCGAACTGCTGACCTTGAATATGGCCCGTCAAGGATATTTCGGCGAAATAATGCACGGCGAAGGCGCCTACATTCATGATATACTGGAAGGTAACTTTTCCAAATCAAAATACTATGACATGTGGCGCTTAAAACAAAACCAACGCAATGGTAATTTATACCCGATGCATGGTTTAGGGCCTGTGGCCCAAGCCATGAATATTAACCGGGGCGACAAAATGGATTACCTGGTATCTATGTCCTGCAACGATTTTATGATGGCCCCGATGGCCAAGGAATTAGCCGCCAAGGATAGCTTTTACAAGGAATTTGCTAATAAGGACTTCCGAGGGAATATGAATACCACTACCATCCGAACCAATAAAGGGAAAACCATCATGCTGCAACATGATGTTACCACGCCGCGCCCCTATTCCCGTATCCATTTAATAAGTGGCACAAAAGCAACCGCTCAGAAATACCCCTTGCCGGGCCGTATTGCTACTAGTCATGAAGGCTGGTTGAAGGATGTAGAATTAAAAGCCCTGGAAGAAAAGTATCAACCGCCTATTGTCGCCAAGATTGGCGAAATAGCTAAACAGGTGGGTGGCCACGGGGGAATGGATTTTTTAATGGATTGGCGGCTCATAGATTGTTTGCGCAATGGTTTGCCCCTGGATATTGATGTTTACGATGCTGCTGCCTGGAGCGCTATTGGCCCTTTGAGCGAAAAGTCGGTTAAAAACCGCTCTAATTCGGTGGATATACCGGACTTTACTTCCGGGTCCTGGAAAACCAATCAGCCCGTGGATATTACTATGGCCAAAGGGGGCAATACCAAAGTAGTAAGAATATAACCGGTTCGTTTCTTCCCATCAGTATAAAACAGTTAACCCTTATTATAAGTAAAATCAGTATTCAAAAATAAATTCAAAGATGGAAATTAACGTTCGAAAAAACCCCAGTGAACTGGGTAAGGCAGCAGGGAAAGCCGCGGCTGAATTAATTAGGGATACCATAGCTGACAAAGGCTATGCTAATATAATATTAGCAACCGGTACAAGCCAGTTCGAAACCCTGAACCAACTTATTGCCGAACAAGATATTGACTGGAGCAAAGTAACCATGTTCCATTTAGATGAATATATTGGTTTACCGATGACCGCTAAAGCTAGCTTTCGGAAATATTTAAAAGAGCGTTTCTTAGACAAAGTTCCGGCCCTGAAGGCAGCTTACCTGGTAGATGGAGAAAACGACCCGGAAGCAGAATGTGAGCGACTTGGTGATTTAATTAGCGACCACCCGATTGACGTAGCGCTGGTAGGAATCGGAGAGAACGGCCACCTGGCTTTTAATGATCCCCCGGCAGATTTTAATACCGAGCAGCCTTATTTAATAGTGGAATTAGATGCGCAATGCCGCCAGCAACAATTTAATGAGGGCTGGTTTAATACGATTGGCGAAGTACCCCAAAGAGCCATTAGCATGTCAGTAAAGCAGTTAATGAAATCAAAACATATCATTTGCTCGGTGCCCGACAGCCGGAAAGCCCTGGCCGTTAAAAATAGCTTAGAGCAAGCGGTAGATAACCAGTTTCCCGCTAGTATTTTACAACTGCATCCGGATTGCAGTTACTATTTAGACGAGGCCTCCGCTGCTTTACTTTCAGCGGATGTACTAACCAAAATAGAAAAATAAAGGGTATTACTTTCCCAAAAATGTTTGAATTAAATTAGCCGGTGCATTGAATCAGCCAAAAAAAATTGCTCGGAGGAGCTTATAGGGATTGAGAGTGGGTATATGGTATAAATTGATAAATCTCGCCACTGCAAGCCAGTGCGGTTGACCCAGAGATTCGCATTGATAACTGTTCGAAGACTATGCTGCCGTTCTCTTTGAGCAGCTAAAACTTTTTCTATAACAACTTACCACTGGGAATCGGTTAGCTCTTCATATTGTGATTGCATAAACTATTTGGTTTGGTCGCCTCTAGTTTAAGCCCATTCCCGCTTTTTTACAATTCAAAACATACTCTAAAATTTCCTTTAACGCTTTCTGTTCATTGCTGCATAAACTGTTTTATGCTGTAAAGAGAGTTGATTAAATCAATTCATTATTCTACCACTCGCTCAGCTTACCTGAAAATATTATTGGTTTTTGAAAGACTGTATAAAAAAAGAAATTTTTA
>JAQBNV010000432.1 GCA_028288395.1 Adhaeribacter sp.
AAAAGTAAAAGGTACTGCTATTTGGGTAGAATCAAAGGGCGCCGGGAATACCGTTTTTAAATTTACCTGGCCCGCCAGCGAATTAGTAAATTCTCTAAATGCCAATACTGGTGAATCGCCTATTTAAATAGGTGATAAGTTTTAAGTAATAGGTTGTATACGTTGATATGCCTTTCATTTTCAGAATATTAGGCTAAGAACAGGTTGTGTTTTACGCTATTCGGCTACTTATAAAGACGAAAAAATAGTATTGGTCAATCGCGGAAGAAATCTTTTGGTTTAAATCCATTACTCCTTTCCTTGGTTGGTTTCTTCACCTAGGGTATATACACAAGTCAAGGCGCATTTGCCAGGCTATACCCCTGGAACCTTTCCTCAAAGCGCTGCATCCCCACCAAGAAATCAATAGGCCCAGGAGGCCTTTGGCTTTGGTAGCTACTCCAGCCGCTTAGTCGTGCTATCACCCAGGCTGCAAAAGCTAATGTGTGGGGTGGATAAGGATTCTTGAGTTTTTCGGTTCTACCCTCCAGTGAGGTGTTCAGCTTTACCAGCCAGGCCTGATGGGCTTGGGTAAAAGCACCGCCTATTGACTGGTTTGTGCTGCCATCGCACGCCTTGACCATTTGCAATATCTTCACGGCGGCCCTTAAGGCAAGCAGCAGTACCTTTTGCAGCTTCTCATAGGACCTCACCAGGCTTGCCTCAAAGCCCAGGCCTTTGCTTTTGAGGTGCGGAACAGTTGCTCAATGTTCCAGCGGTGCTGGTAGTAGTTTATTATCTGCCCACCGTATCGACCTGGTGCGAGGTAAGCAGAAGCCACTCTATGGGCTGTTATTTACCTACTACACTGCAACTATCTTCCGCTACCAGCACTACCCAGCAGGTGTGTGTAGGGGGAAAGTCCTGGCTGGCTTTGGCCTGTGGCCTTTTTAGCACGGCCTGACCAAACTTCACCTTCAGCACGGCGGTATGGGCGCTCCTGTCCTCCGTAGCTGGTACCGGCACAGAAAAGCGGCACGCTTCCCAGAAGCGCTCTACCCGTTCATAGAGCTTCTCTCCCGGCTCTAAAGGACGGTTATGCCGGCAGCGGATAACATACCCTAGCTGCTGTAGGCCCGTAAGCACCGGGTAAATATCGGCTTACCGGTCGGCTACTACGGTTTTGGCCACTGTAGTGTGGCAATTCTCCAGGGCCGAGACAATAGGGCTGTACCAGCGGTAGCCTTCTTTTTCTTCAAAAGCCGTTTTATCCCGCTGGGCGCTTACCTGCTGGCGGGTGCATTTTTCTGCTGTAAATGCCCGCTTGAGAAAGGTTACGGAGGCAATGCCGTAACAGGCACCATTATCCGCATCCGGGCCCAGAACCGGGTGCAGGTAAAAGCCCTGCCCCTTGTCTACTTTGCCCAACTCCTTCACTTTCCGGTTGAGACTGAAAGCCATCTGGGAAGTGTCTTCTATCAGCAAAAGATGGCCGCTGTCGGGGCAACCGGTGCGGAATTGCAGGTAAAATTGCTGTTCTAAAGCACTCACTGCTACGTGTTGATTAGAAATAAAATGACCAAATTGTATCTCTTCGTTGCGGTTAACAGCAAGCCGGCGTATAATCAGGTGCTGTCGCTGGCAAATCCGGTCAGTAAATTTATCCATAACCGCGCTTAGTCTTTTGTCTGTAAAACTCATCTTTTGCTACTTTTGGGCTGAAAATGTATCTACGACAAAAAAGCTTAGATAACCCAGTATAGATGTGTATATACCCTAGGTGAAGGCACCGACCGAGGGAAAGGAGTTGGTCATTCCCGGCGGAAATCTTCTGGGTGAAAAGCCTTACCGGTAGCTAACCACTTCGGCTTGATTACCGGATTTACTTCCTATTAAGGAAGATTCTTTTGGAATGCTTCAAATCCTGCAGAAGGACAAAAAAATCTTTCTAAAATGGCTGGTGATTTATGCCATGCAGTATAAATGGCCGATAGCTACCCGAAAAAGGAACCCAAAATCAGTAGTTTAAAACTAAGGGCTAAAAATATTCCTGCAATATTTCCCGTACATCAGCATCGGTGAGGGCTTTAGAAATATGCTTTTTAACTTTTTTATAATTTTTCAGGCGTTCCAAATCATAAAAACTGGCCGAAGAGGTAAGCATCAGAATAATTACCTGACCATTGCTGCCCAGTTTGTGTTCGTCGTAAGCTTCCAGAAACGAAAACCCATCCATTACCGGCATTTTAATATCCAGAAAAATCAGATCGGGGTTGATTTCGCCGTTGCCGTTCGACACATTTTGTAAATATTGGATAGCTTCTTCGCCGTTGGTCAATACTTTAATTTCCCGGGCTACGTTCAGGCGGGTGAGCAAGCGCTTGTTTACGTAGTTGGTAGTATCATCATCGTCAATGAGTAATATCAGATCCAGGATAGGCGGCATAAAAAGTTCAGGTTTTATTAGCTAAAGATAATATATGGCAACTTAGCAAAGGTCGAAAAGAGGAATTAATTCCATTTATTCAGATAATATTTAAAATAATAGCCACGATCAGGTAAATGCCTGCCGGAGAAATGTAGCTTAAATTTGGGTAATTCGATGTTTACTCAAAAACATAACTTATAATATTAGTGGTAAAACATGTAGGTAGTATATAGGGGCTATTAAATAAATATTTATATTGAAGGGCGCTTTATTTGATAAATAAAATTCTGGCACTTTAAATATTAATAAATGGAAGTAAATTTTACACGAATATCCGAACCGTTCTTATTTAAGGGAAAAGGTACATCCTATTTCGAAATCCAATTGGCGAATTGGGTGCTTACTTTTATTTCTTTTGGGTTTTACTATCCGTGGGCCAAAGCCAATTCGCTCCGCTACCTGTACCTGAAAACCGAATTTGCCGGCATCCGTTTTGCGTTCCACGGTACGGGCAAAAAAATGTTTATTGGTTTTATCAAGGCCATTGGTATTTTTATTTTATTGTACGGGGTAATTATTGCCGGTATTGTATCGGGCACCCAAACGGGTTTGTACCTTGGTCTCGGAATATTTTACCTGGGTCTTCTGGCCTTAATACCTTTGGCC
>JAQBNV010000477.1 GCA_028288395.1 Adhaeribacter sp.
TGCCAACATATTTTGCTTCAATAGGTAGGTGGCGGGTGTAGCGGCGGTCAATTAAAACCAGTAATTCTACACTGGCCGGGCGGCCATAAGCAATCATAGCGTCCAAAGCAGCCCGGACGGATCGGCCGGTATACAATACATCATCTACCAGAATTACTTTCTGGTCTTCGATATGGAAATTAATATGAGTAGCGTTGGCTGTTAAAGGATTCTCGCGCCGCCGGAAATCATCGCGGTGAAAGGTAATATCTAACTGGCCAGTGCGAACCGGAAAGCCCAGAATATCCATGAGCTTTTGCTGCAATCGGGTTGCCACGTAAATGCCACGGGGCTGCAGGCCCAGTATAGCCGATTGGGAGAAATCGAGGTGGTTTTCAATTAGCTGGTGGGCCAGCCGCTGGAGCATGATATCCAACAGTTGATCGCTAACAATAAGTCTTTTCTGCATGGCTGTATTCTTCCGCAAATATAAATATTAGATAACAGGGGCAAAACTAAAATCAACAATTGGCCTTAAATAACTAGGAAGTAAGTTTTGGGTTAGAGGTTGTACGTGTTCAAACCCTTGTTTATAAACCAATTATATTAAAACCAACTTATGCTTAACTTTGATCTAATACTTATTTAAGTACGGCAATTATGGTTGATTTTTAGCGGCCCTTGCCCATAAAATAATATAGGTGCCGCGTAAAATTTCCTTCAACGGCCTTCTGAAAGGGAAGAAAATACCTTCATTTAAAAAGAAATTTTATTTAAAAAGAATATTTCCCGCGCCGCGCCTTTTTGGGGTTTAATCCGGCCAAAACCAAAAGCGAGGAAGTGAGACCCATACCAATGTACCAGGTCGGCATCTTCCACCGATGTGAATTTTTCCTCGGGATTATTGCCGGCCAGCGGTACCGATAAGTCGTTAGCAGAAGTACTGTCGCGGTTAAATAATTTATACCGGATTTCTTCTTCGTGCAGATAAGCCATGGCCACCTTATCGCCGGAAAAGGCAAAGTGAGTGGTTTGTTCCAGCTCGTCCCGGACGACTTCTTTCAATACAAAGCTGTTATCCCATAGCAATTTGCCCGTTTTATCAAAGGCACAAAGTACGGCGTGCGAATACCGGTACTCGCTGTTTCCACCCATATTCCGGCCGATAGCGCCGGTTGGGTAAGGAAAGTTGCGGTCCATGCTGTAAATGCGATTGTAGTAACCAGGCCACCGGTTTAGGTTACCGCTGCTGCCCTGCGCCTGAAAAACTTCGGCGAATAAATAATATTGATCTCCTTGCTGTACCAGGTCGTGGAAAAGTAAACGGTACCGGTGGCGGAGGTCTTTGTCCTGGGTCTTAAAGCGCTCGGCTTTCTGAAATAATTTGCGTTGGGCGCGTTTGCTTAGAAAATCAAAAAAATGGCTTAACTGAATAAAATCGGTGTACCGGATAGTGGAATCCGGATTGATTAAATGACTGGAAAAAAAACCTTGTGAAAAACGTGTATCCCGGTGACTGTACGTGCCAATTACCAACTTGGCCGTGCTATCGCCGGGGGTAAGTTGGGCGGTTACGAGGTTGCGGCCAAAGGGTGGTTGCAAAAGGGTGTTGCTGAACAAACTGCCGGCGGGTGTAAATCTTTTTACCTGCAGCCTGCCTTTGATGCCATTGGTTTCGGATAATATAAACTCAGCCCGGGAAGATATTGTATCAAGGTGAAATTCTTCCAGGGCATTAGGCTGATCGTACAAGGCGGGGATGGTTCTGATCTCCTGGGTGGCTTCGTTGATGTGAATAACCAGCGAATTGCGCGAACTCTGGGCCGAAATAAAATAGTTGCCGTCCAATACTTTAAAATGGTCGAGCTTCACATCGGCATCAAGTTCTTCGTGCTTTCTTAAGTTATAATTGGTAAGCTGGTGACTGCCGGTTTTTAAATTTATTTTCAGGATAAAAAATTTCCGGGGGTCGTTATTCAGGTACAGGAGATAAATGAATTTGCCCGTCGCATAAAACTGGTGAAAATCCGGTTGGTCTTCCAAAACCAGGGAACTGGTCCAGAGAGATTTAAATTCTTTCGAATATCGCTCAAAAGAATGCTCCTCTTTAAATGACCCAAAGGAAGGCCGTTTATAAACCAGCAGGGTGCTGTCGGGCAACGGAAAAACATCAATTGCTCTTTCGAAGGATTTTTCCTCTAGTTCCAGGCGCACAGATTGGTTTGGCTCCTGGGCATGGCTGCTAAACGCCATCAGCGAGCCCAGGATAAGCGCCAGGGTTGCGGGTAATTTTTTAATGCATAAATGGTTCATACCGGGGCCTGCAACTTAAAGGTAAGAAAGACCGGGAGCCAGCATAGGCGGCAGCTAATTTCCCAGCCCCAAAATAATTTCAAATTCTTCGGGCTTAAGCGGCATCACCGAAAGCCGGGATTGTTTTAATAAAGCAATATTTTCCAGACGGTTTTCTTTCTTTATCTGTTCCAGCGTTACGGCTTTTTTAAAAGCATGGTTAGGCGCCAGATCTACGGCTTGCCAGCGGGTATCATCGGTGGTATTATCCGGGTACGCTTCGTTTGCAACCCGCGCAATGCCCACCACCGATTTCTCCGAAACGCTGTGGTAAAAAAGTACCAAATCGTCTTTTTTCATTTGGGCTAAATTGTTACGGGCCTGAAAATTCCGGACACCGGTCCAGGAAGTTTTACCATCTTTTACTAAGTCGGCCCAGGAATAGGCTTCCGGTTCTGATTTCACTAACCAGTATTGCATGCTTTAAAAAATACGTGAATGGGTAATTTTAAACGGAATATTAAAGTTTAAAGCTAATAAATATTAATGTATTCAGGGGGTTCT
>JAQBNV010000501.1 GCA_028288395.1 Adhaeribacter sp.
GGCTGCTGTATAAACTCCGCTACTACCGCGCGGGCATTCAGGTCGGGGGCCGACTTGTGCCTTTTAGCTGCTTTCTGTTTTTCCCGGCCGGTTTTAGGGCCCATGAGGAGGGTAAAATAATTTCCCAGCCAAGTGTTCCGGAACGTATCTGCTACCGGCTTGTTATTAGTAGCTAATCCGTTCTGAATGTAAGGCAGGTAGTAATGGACGTAGCTGTTCAGGTGATCCAGGCATTAATGCTCCAGCCGTCAGCCGGCGCCGGGTGCAGTAAGGTTAATTCGCGGGCATTCTGCAATACCTGGATGGCTTCCCGGTTCTGGTTATCAAAATCTTTTTCGCCGATCCCCGTAAAGGTTTCCTTGCGCTTAGCCCGGAAGGGATGCCAGATATTGTAAAATTCCGCCTAATTTTCTTCCGGTAGGAGATGAATGTTATTAACCAATATTTTTAAAGCTTCGGCAGCATCCGGCATAGGAGATAAATAAGCAGGCTTTAGAAGTGGCAGTGCGTTTTCCTTGTAAATGGTTTTAATTTAAGCGGTTTTTTGGCTGGCACTGATCTAAGTAATTTCCGGCGAGTCGCATTATAACTTTATGCAAAATAAGATTTTCAGAATAGAAAAATTATATGAAAATAAAGCCAGGTAATTGTTTAGGTACCGGAAATTTATTCTGTAACCCGCGGCTACTCCCCCACAGCAAGAGGCCGTTAAAGGCGGCGGCTTTTAATCCTCTTCGTAAAAGGCGATAAGACTGCCGAAATATATTCCGTCCCAGCCTTCAGTAATATCTTCAAAGGCCTCATCGGGAATGTTGGTATGCTTTAATTCGGCGGAGGTGCCGTGTTTGTGTGGGTGCAGCTTAATAGTAACAACGGAGGGCTCGTCCTGCTCCCCAAAATACCACTCCTGTACCAATTTTTTGTTTTCTTCAAATTCCAGGTTTTTACCCGCAATGCTGTCATCGAATAACTGGAACTCGGAACCAGGTTCGGTGCTCATTAGGGCAGGTGCTCCGGACCAAAGCTGGATGGTAGCAGGATTGGTTAAGGCAACGTAAACTTCTTCCGGAGACGCTGGTATGGTATAATATTTTTTATAGTCTTTCATGTGTCGTTTTACGGTCGATATTACCGCAAGGTATAAAGTTTTAGCGCTAAATATTACCTTGTAGTAAGGCTAAAGTATTCTTTTCAGGTATACCAAAATAAATTATCTGCACCCAGTCTCCAAGGAATAAGATATTTCGGAAGGCACCGGGACGGAATTTTACTTAGCATAAATGGCGGTAAAATTAAAATTATTCCAGCTGTTTTGGTATTTTTGTCCTCTAAGTTGATTTATTATGTTAAGCAAGGTGGTTTTTTGCCTTAAAGAGTAAAAAAAACATATCTTACAAAGAGTACATTTTTTACAAAGGCTTAATTTTATTTAGAGATTCGGTTGCAGTTGTCAGGAGATTTAGATAATATAATCTGGTAAATTCGTTTAATCTTTGTTAAAACAAAAATCCGAAAGGCCGTAATCTAAACTTATAACCTCATGAAAAATAATTCTTACCTTTTATTGGCAGCGGCCTTTCTGGTTTTTACCGGTTGCGGACCAGAAAAGAAAACTAACGTTACTACTCCTGCACCCGCTAATGGTGCTTTTAATAACCAGGCACCTGCTAATACTGGTGATCCAATTCAACGGGCTACACCACCAACTGAGTCTGGAACGCTTGCTACCGCCGTTGCTATGAACCCGGCCCACGGAATGCCCAGCCACCGTTGCGATATTCCCGTAGGTGCGCCGCTGAATTCACCGGCCCAAACCAATACCACGGTTGCCCCTAAACTACCCGCGCCTACCCTGCCCATGCCGGCCCAAGGTTCGCTGGCCGCCGGTACTAACCCTGCTCACGGACAACCAGGACACGATTGCGCCATACCCGTCGGAGCACCGCTTAAGAAATTATAGCAAGCCATTTAAAAACCTTAATAAAAACGAGCGGGCAATGCTTCGCATTTGCCGGTCCTTTAGGTAGAGCCGTCGCAAATGCTATTTTTACCGGTTAATATTTTTCAGGAAAATAGGTTGCCGCGTTCCAGCAGATAGGTTTGTTTTCAGCAGAAAGGGAATCAGTAAAGGAGCAACCCTGTAGAAGCGGTTAACTTAAGCGGCTAAACGTTGTAATATCACTTTACACGGGAAATCGGAGGTGATCTTTACCAGGTGGCGGGTATGCAGAGGCACCTCATAATAATCACCGGCACTTAAATGATGGACTTCTTCGCCCGCGATAATATCACAGGTGCCCTCCAGAATCAGGAAACGCTCGTATTCATGGTGATGGATTTCATTTTCGGCAATGCCCGTTAACCAGACAATGGCAGTGGTTGATTCGGGCGTAGCGCTGATTATTTTGGCGTAAATTGCTTCCGCATCGGCTGGCAAAACCATGTCGGGCCGATTAAGCCACGGAGCGTAGTCGGCGATGGTACTTGCGGACGTTAAGGTTGGTGGCGTTACGGCAGGTTCACCGTGCTTTAGTCTTTCGATATAATCAATAGAGGCCAGTATAAGAGACTTAAGCGTTGCTTTTGGTTTTACAGCATGGGCTTGGGCATAGTCTTCCATCGTCTGACCAATGATATCTAATTCCTGGCGGATTTCCGGATGAGCCGCCGCCATTTTTTCTACCGCCGCTGTTTCTTCCGGATTAGTGCTGCCCAATACATACAGCTCCAGGAGGCCTGATTGCATAAATTCGGTTATCTGGTTCATCCTTTGGCTCCTCCCGCTCTTAAATGTTTGCCGGCCATTTTTAACCTGCTTTTTAAGGTTTCTATGGAAATACCCAGTTCGGCTGCCGCCGCCGGGCAAGTGTAACCCCGCAAATATATTAAATCAAGCGCAGCTTTTTCGTCTGGTTGTAGGTTACAAAACGATTCTTTTATTTTAACTGCGGTATGCTGGTGAGTAGTTGTGGTTTCCGGGTTAGTAACAGCGGGCTTATTGGTGTTTAGTTTGTCTTTGCCCGCTTTCAGGGCAGTCATGGTCGTGTCGCGGGCTATCAATATCAGCCACGACAACAAACTTAACCGGGAGTCGTCGAAAGCCTCTTTTCGTTGCCAAATTGCCACAAACGTTTCCTGGAGCAACACGGCGGCGGTTTCTTCGTCGCGCATCATCCGGGAAATTAATCCCAGCAAAACCGGCGAATATTTATCGTACAGCCAGCCCAAGGCTTCCGGATGCCCTTGCCGGAGAGAGGTAACCAAATCCTGATCGGTAATTTCCTGGGGTATTTGCGACAGCATGAAAGATAAAAAAACAATATTTAGTATACCGGAACCAACACCAACTAATCATAGCTTTAGAGATTCTGAATATAACTTATGAAAGTACTTAATACTATTATTAATTCAAAGTTGCGCCTTCGGAAAACACAATAACTATTTATCTGGCGCGAAGCGCCAGCCTCGGTCTGTTTTGCTGCGGTCGCTGGCCAATAATATTTCATTTTAAATATTCTAAGCGGGCAGCGGCTAAAAGGAATTATCTAAAATATACCCCGGTGGTTTAGGAAGGCCAGCGGCCGGCAAAAAGAAGGCGCGGGCCTTCTCGCCCGCGCCGGAGAACGCATAAAGCAAAATTTACGAAAGCGTAGCTCTAAAGTAATAGGAGTATAAGGTTTAAAGAAAACCAATTTTCCTATATTGGTAATTTAAACGAGGCCTTGCGCCAGCATGGCGTCCGCTACTTTAACAAAGCCGCCAATATTAGCTCCTTTTTCGTAGTTAATGTACCCATCTTCTTCGGTGCCATATTTCACACAAATTTTATGAATATCTTTCATGATTTGCCAGAGCCTGCTGTTTACTTCATCCCGGCTCCAGGAAATACGCAACGAATTTTGGGACATTTCTAATCCGGAAACGGCCACGCCACCAGCGTTGGAAGCTTTGCCGGGCGCATATAATATTTTTGCGGCTGTAAATACATGAATAGCTTCTGGCGTACTGGGCATATTGGCGCCTTCGGCTACACAAATACAGCCATTCCGGATGAGGGTGCGGGCATCTTCTTCATCCAACTCGTTTTGGGTAGCATTCGGGAACGCAATATCTCCTTTTATTTTCCAGGGCCGTTCCCCCTCGAAAAATTCGCATCCGTATTTTACAGCATAATCCCTTATGCGGCCCCGGTTGTCATTTTTCAGTTCCATTACATACGCCAGTTTATCGGTATCTATACCGGCCGGATCATAAATAAACCCTTCGGAGTCGGATAGGGTTACTACCTTGGCGCCCGCCTGGATGCATCTTTCTACAGTATACTGGGCTACGTTGCCGGATCCGGAAACCAATACAGTTTTCCCTTGCAGCGATTCTCCCCGGGTTTCCAACATATCTTCTGCAAAATATACAACTCCGTAACCAGTGGCCTCGGGCCGGATTGCGCTACCGCCCCAACTAGGGCCTTTACCCGTTAACACCCCTGTAAATTCACCTTTAATGCGTTTGTACTGGCCAAATAAGAACCCTACTTCCCGGGCGCCTACCCCTATATCACCTGCCGGAACATCCATATCAGCCCCCACGTGCCGGTACAGCTCGGTCATAAAACTTTGGCAAAACTTCATGATCTCACTATCCGATTTTCCTTTAGGGTCGAAGTCAGAGCCCCCTTTGCCGCCACCCATGGGTAAGCCGGTCAGGCTGTTTTTAAGCACCTGCTCAAAGGCCAGAAACTTAAGAATACTCAGGTTTACAGATGGGTGAAAACGCAGGCCTCCCTTGTAAGGGCCAATGGCGCTGTTCATCTGCACCCGAAACCCCCGGTTAACCTCCACTTCGTTCCGGTCGTTCAACCAGGGCACCCGGAACATCAGCACCCGTTCGGGTTCTACCATGCGCTCCAGAATCTTAGCGTTTTTATACTTCGGATTTTCTTCTACAAATGGAATAATCGTTTCAACTACTTCCTGTACTGATTGTAAAAATTCCGGTTCGTGCGGATTTCTTATTTTTACTTTTTCTAGGAACTCTTTTACCAGTGCATCCATATATTACGATTGCTGTTAATAACCCCAGCGTGCGAGGGCAATAATTAAATGAAGTTTAACGGTTTAGCTCTAACCCAGTTGTAATTTCTAAAATTAAATGGCCAGTTATAAATCACCGCGAAAGCTATTTTCTAGTAAGCAGGCCAGATGAGCAGGTTGTAATTTATTTCCGCACGCCTAGCAAGTCAAATCAGAACAATTTATCTATGTTGTATTCTGAAAGTAGCTTTGTACCAATTATTATCAGAAATGTTTCAAACTTTGATTGGGTACAGTAATTTGTCCGCAAAGTAATAATTTTAACACAAAAAAATTTTGTAAACTTTAATTTTTCTGAAGATGCCGGTTTAAATGTAGGTATAAAGCTTGCTTTACGTGCTGCCCGTAATTTAACCTTCACTTGGAGCGGTAAAACCTAAATAAAACAGGCGGCAATAGGCCTGGATAAGAATTATAAATATTTCAAAGTAGTTCTGATACCCGCGTGATTATTGCCGCCCTGCGTAAATAAATATGTTCAAAGAGATAATCTTTATATCCAGGTATAAGAAAGCTGGTTAGCCTAACCGGTACAATTTTTTGAGTAAATGTTCTCAGTTAAATATCCACTGAATAGCTGCTTTAAAAAAAGTCCGCAACTCCAGTTATCTTTGCCGTTTCTGATAAAACTTTCCTAAATAAGTAAACATCCCTGGAAGGCGGAACCAATATTTCTTATTTTTTACCTGTATGCACCACCGGCACTTTATTATATATAAACCTTACGGCTATTTAAGCCAGTTTATTGGCGAAGCAAAAAAGAAAAAGCGTTTGGGAGAGCTTTATGATTTTCCGGCCGGGACCATGGCCATTGGACGCCTGGACGAAGACAGCGAAGGCTTGTTACTGCTGACCACTGACGGTAAAATGAGCCAGAAAATCAGCAGTGCCCAAACCGAGAAAGAATATTTTGTTCAGGTAGATGGCCTGATGACGCCGGAGGCGGTAGCCCAACTGCAGCAGGGAGTAGAGATTGGCCTCCGCGATCAGCCCTACCGAACCAAACCCTGTGCCGCTTTCCTGCTACCCACCCCACCAGCGTTGCCAACGCGCGCCCGCAAAATACGCGACGACCGCCACGGCCCGACCAGTTGGGTTTCTATTACGCTTACCGAAGGCAAAAACCGGCAGGTTCGCAAAATGACGGCGGCAGTGGGGTTCCCTACTTTACGTCTGGTACGGATTCGGGTGGGCGCTATAGAGCTGAATGAGCTGCTGCCCGGCAAAGTAAAAGAGGTCGACTATTTTGCGCTTACAGTTCCGGCTCGCGCCACCAGCAGGGACAAATAACCGCCAAAAAAAAAATATCTAACCACCTGTCGCTTTTTAGCGGCTCTGCTCCGGGTCCTGCTGAAATATTTTGCAGAGTAATTGGTACAACTCCGGGTGGTTCAGGTTTAGCTTTTCGGGATTATCAAAAAAATATTCACTTACTACCGCCAGAAACTCGGCATTGTTCGTTAAACTGTAGGGGTTTATATCGGATTGGCCTTTCTTTATTTTTTTCACCTCAGCTTTGATTGCCTGCAGCCACGGAATGGCGTAGGTATGGGTCAAAAATATTTCCGGCAAGCCGTCTATGGCGCCATCAGCTTTGTCGAGTAGGTGCACAAACTCGTGGATACCCACATTACCATTGTCCTGGTTCTGAAAACCGGCCAGCAGGCTGGGTTTGGACAAGAGCACGGTATTATTCATATACATGTTTCCTGCCATGCCGGCTATTGTCTGGGTATGCCCTTCGAAGCGCTCTGTCCTAAATTTATCGTCGAAAGAATTGGCGTAAATCAATACCTGTTTCAGGTTGGGGTACTCAAAAAACGGAAAGGCAAAAGTGGGAATAATGGCACTGGCGGCTACTAATAATTTAATCGTTTCGTCCAGATCAGTGTCAATGCCTTCGATGTTTTTCTCGGCCAGAAAAAACTGCACCCGCCGGTTAAATATTACTTTATCAGAGGGACTAAGCGCAGCATAGAATTCGACGTTCTTTTCCAGTAGCGGTTGCCAGGTTGCCGGTAATGCTACCTCCAGTAACTGCAGCCGCCGGTAATATTTTGCATTGTAGCGCCGATGCAGCACCAGAATGAGCAAAAGAGCAACGCCCGTTAGAATAGCGCCGGGTACCAGGTTGCCATAAAATGCCAGTACCCCACCCAATAGAAGCACGCCGGCAGCGTAAAGCAACGACTGGTTCCGGCTTTTATGCACAAGCCGCCGGTAATAAGTTTTAAAATCAGCTTCCATTTTATTTGGGTAATATTTTTAAAGCTTTAACTTAATTTTTACAAAGGCGAATTTTTAAAGAGAATAAATTTAAGGCGAGTACAGCTGGCGCGGAGTGCCAGATATCTTAAACCCATTCATCGGTATGCATCTTTATACGTCCAGTAAATACCAACCTTGGATTATTCAGGCACTTTAAGAAGTAGGGTGAAGTTGGTTTATATTTTCTAACTTCTTTATTAAATTCTAACGTAAATAGAGGTAGCTTTCGCCAGCGTCTTTGCTAGTGATTCCTGTTTTCCAGCCGCTGGCTGCCGTAATTGTTTGAAATAATAACCTTGTAGGTATACTGGCCGGAAACCAGGAATAAAGGGCGTCCCGCCCGTGATAGCAAACGATGCATTTGCTCGTTGCATATAGCAATTCCGGAGCTAACTTTTTGGAGATGTAATATTGAAATTAACAAAGCCAGGCCTATCAAATTTAAAAATCAAAATCTTGGTCGTAAGGTGTTCCTTTTGATTGATGGTTTTAAATAAAGCTTTAATCCGGGTGCTATTTCTCTATTTCTAAAAGTTCCACATCAAAAATCAGGGTTGCGCCTCCCGGAATATCCCGGCCGGCACCGGTATTGCCATAGGCCTGATCAGAAGGAATATAAAGACGCCATTTGCTACCGACGGGCATCAGTTGCAGCGCTTCCGTCCAGCCCGCGATAGCGCCGGTTACCGGTATGGAGAGAGGCTGCCCGCGCTTATGCGAAGAATCGAACTCCTTGCCACTAAGCAGTTGGCCCGTATAGTGCACCAATACCGTATTGGCCTGGGTGGGTTTGGCTCCCTGGCCGGACGTTAAGATCTCGTATTGTAGTCCACTGGCCGTTTCGGTTATGCCGGCTTTCTTTTTGTTTTGCAGGAGAAACAGACGGCCTTTTTCTTTTTCGGCGGATGCTTTTTTCGTAATGCCGGTACGGGCAAAACGTTCCATCACGGTATTGGCCGTAGGCATATCAAAAGCAGTTGGGCCATTTTTCAGGGTTTGCTCAATGGCTTTGTTTAACAAAGCGTAGTTAAGGTTTTCTATCCCCTGGGTTTTTAAAAACTGACCGGCCGAAAGGCCCATGGCATAGCTTAAGCTGTCGTTCAGGTTTTTGAATGAGGTTGCTGCCGGTGCCGCCGCTTTGGCAGTCGGCGTGGTTTTTTTGGCCGGAACGGGCTTTTTGGTTTGGGCCTGAACGGCCAGGCTGCCTAACAGCAGCCATAAAAGGAAGGATTTCTTAAGCATAATTAATTTACCTGATTATTGGTTTGGGATTTAACCCGGCGATGTGGAATTTAGTTCGGCCAGTAGTTGCCGGCAACCGGAATAAGGGCAGTATCATTATTTTGATTTAAGCCAATCCAGGGCCTGATCCATCTCGGGAAATGTTTTCATCTGGAACGTTCTAATAAATTGCGCCTGCATTGTTTTTGCCAGATTTTCCCGGTCGGTATTGCCGGTTTGCAAACGTGCCAGTTTCTGCAACCGGGTAGTTTCCAGTTCCTGCATAAATGCTGACATAATAGCGGCATAACGGTCGTTCTCTATTTGTACAATTCTTTTCCGGGAGTCCATGAGCAGCCGTTTTACATCGTAGTGCCGGATATACTTGGCAATGGTATTTAGCGCCTCCTGTACCTCCATGGCATAAAACTCGTAGCTCGCCGATAAATCAGCAGTTAAAATATCAGTGGCGGGCGCATACTCGAGCCGGATAAGCGGGCTGTTATATAGAATCATAGAGGTAATTAGTACCCGCAAAAGTATACTTTTTACCAATACGTGGCAAGCCTGAGGTTGCTAAAAATAGTAATATTTAAATATCAGCGTGCTCCCAATAGGTATAGCAAAGTTACGCCGGGCGATCAGTTGCCCGGCGTAATTCTTAAGAAGAAAAGCCCTAATATATAGCTGTCCGATTTTCCTGACGGAGATAAATATTATGTACATCGGCTTTAACCGAAAAACAGTTGAGGCCGGTCGGTGAATTTATTTACCTGCTATTCAGGCAAATACTTTTTTTGTTTTTGGTTAATTCCCCGGAGCCTGGCACATTGGATGCAATGTGCCAGGCAACAAAACTTCTTTATAAACTAATAGGATACGGGCCTGGGCATTATTTTATCCGGTCGAATACAAATAAGTCTTTAAACACCCATTTGTTATCCTGCAGGTTGCCGCGGGAGATAACAAACTGATTTGCGGAGCGTTTTTCGTAGAGAATGCGTAAGGCTTCGCCCTCTTTTTGGAAGATAGCCCGACCGGCGCTGGCCTCTACAAAATTATAACGGTCTTGTTTATCTTTTTCTTCCTGGCCAATCAGGCCTGGCTTAAAATGTTTTACCAGTGAAACCAAGCCTTGGGCGCTTTGCTCGTAGGCCAATATTTCGTACATGCTAACTTTTCCATCTTTCATCATGCGCATCATGCCCACCATATTGTCCCCGTCAGCTGCCATCCACATGCCTTCAACGGCCCGGCCATCGTTGGTCGCCTTCCAGTGCCCCTCTATAAAACTAATACTCGCCAACGTGCCGCCTTTGGGTGAGGTTTGCGCAGTAGCTGGCAAAGTAAGGAGGGCACTGATAAAGAACATAAAGCAAAAATAAAGCCGCTGGGCAACAAAAGAATTCATGTGGTGCATGTTTATAAGGTTAAATAATTTATGATAAAACCAATGTTTGTATCTACGACAAGCCAATATAAAAAAAATAGTATGATCCAGGCAAATTAATTTGCTGCCGGGCTCATTTTTATAGCTTAACGCGCTGCCCGGTAGCGGCAGCTTTATAAATGCCTTCTACCACCCGGATATCTCTAAGGCCTTCTTCGCCGGGTACCAGCAGCGGTTTATTTTGCATAATAGCCCGGGCATCATCGTCCATTTGTTTGGCTTGCTGCCAGGGCACTTCGTAGGGATGGTTTATGACGCCTAACGGACTGCTTCCCTTTACGCCGGCATAAGCTTGGTAGGGCGCTATTTTAATTTCGCCTTTCTGGCAGGTAATATCCAGATAATTAATATTTTCGCCAAAACTGGTCTTAATCTCGCCCCGCACACCGCCGGGAAACTCCAGCGTAGCTACGGTTGTCTCGTCGAGGCCATTCTGGTAAATCTCTGGCCGGGTAGTAGAGGTTTTGGCAGATATTATTGCAATTGGCTCCATGGCCGTCCCCATACGGGCTCCTTGTATCGCATAAACGCCCATATCGTACAGAACCCCGCCACCCATTTCTTTCTTCTGTTTCCAATGGTTGGTGCGGCTTTCGCGGTAGCCGGCACCGCAGCTTACCCCCTGCACGTTGCCCAGCAGTTTCTTCTGCACAATGCGGCGGTATTCCTGGGTATTGGGGTCGTGTTGGAGGCGGTAGCCAATGGCCAGCGTTTTTTTGTTTTTACGACAGGCATCAATCATGGCCTGGCACTCCTGCACCGTTATGGCCATGGGTTTTTCGCACCAAACGTGTTTGCCCGCATTGGCCGCGCGCACCACATACTCCCGGTGCATCGAAGGCGGCAGCACCACGTAGATTACATCAATATCCGGGTTATTCGAAATTTGGTCGAAGTTCTGGTAATTGTAGATGTTCTTATCCGGAATATTATACTTTTTTTTCCATGTTTCGGCTTTGGCCGGGGTACCGGTTACAATACCGGCAAGGTAGCAGTTTTTGGTTTGCTGCAGGGCCGGGGCCAGTAAGTCGGTGCTGTAATAGCCCAGCCCTACTAAGGCCACGCCCAAGCGGTTTTTTTGTGGATTAGTAACAGCCAGTAAAGTGTGCGGCGAAAACAAAGCGGTGGCACTGCCCAAGGCTAAGGTTTTAAGAATATCGCGACGAGATGTTGTATGCATAGTTGCCGGGTTTAGGTGTTAACAAGCAGTTTAGAAACTAATTAACCTTTAAGAAACATTACTGAACTTGCTGCAGAACTAATTAGTGGGAGTAATTTAAATAATTTTATTTTGTTTCGCTTGAAAAGGAGCCATATAAATCCGCAAAAAAATAATTTGCGCTTCGTTCCAGCAGCCTTCCAGCAGAAAGAGAGTTTTTTATTGCACCGAAATTTATTATGATGAGGCCACTCACCCGGGATGAATATTTGCCAGCCGCGGCTTGTATAGTCCTGATTGTAACGAATATTTACCTTATCTAAGTCTTTCAAAAGTAAACCAGAGGAAATGGGTAAGTAATTTCTTTTTATTATAGTTATAGAGCTATAATGATTTTAATATATTGTCACTTACTTATTCTTCCGTATTGGCTGTATTTATATAAGAATTACATTTATATAGTTAGGTCTTATTTTTAAATTAAATATGAATGTATAAGAAGTATACTCTATTTATCTGGATGCTGCTACTCGTGGCTTGTTCTCAACGGGTTCACAAAGAATTTGTAGTCAACAAGTACGTAGAAAACTATAACCTCCACATCGTTAATGATTCTCTGCAGCTGTACTTAAAAACGCCGGCAGACATCAAGCACATTACCGATAAAAAAGAGCTTTCTAAATTAATTAAGCATAAAGAAAGAACTTATAGAAATGTATTACTCTACGGGAAAGCCGCTATGGATCCTTTTTACGAATATTTTTTGATTTTAGATAATCCAGCAGAATCAAGTATATCCTTCGGAGAGAACAGCATTGTATTAGACACCATAATATCAAATCATAGAGTCAGCCTGATTGGTAAAAGCCTGGATAAAGACACCATACCTTTTCAAAAAGACATAAAAAGTATTTTCAGAAGTATCCGCATAGGTCCTCATTATCGCAAGGATATATCTACTGTTTCGGACATTGTTTCCAATTTTTATAACTCCAACCGGTTTATCCATGCTTATGAAGAAATTAAAAATTTCCCCGCTTATGATAAGCAAGAAGCATGGGTTAAATTACAAATGCAGCTGACTTTTGCTTCTTTTCTAGAAAACCAGAATGAATATGACGAATTAATCAAAAAGTTTGAACCAGAGGGTGAACAGGATTCCATAAGTCAAATCATAAAGCAAAATTTAATTTCAGAAGCTAAGGTTTATGAAAGAATAATAGCCGAAGCAAAACAGACAAACTTAGTAATGGTCAATGAAAATCATTTCATGCCACAACATAGAATATTTGTCTACAACCTACTTTCTGAACTTAGAGCTGATGGGTATAAGTATTTTGCTTTAGAAGCCCTTAATGGTAAACAAGACAGCCTCTTAAATCTTAAGGGAGGGTTCCCGACGCTTGAAACCGGCTTTTACACCAGGGAGCAGCATTATGGAAAGTTATTAAGGCATGCTAAAAAGTTAGGTTTTGAATTTGTAGCTTATGAAAGTGATGACTCAATGGAGCGGGAAATGGGGCAGGCGCAGAATCTTTACCGGAAAACTTTTGGGATAGATAAAACTGCTAAAGTCGTACTCATAGGTGGTATCGACCATGTTTTAGAACAGCCAACAGCAAAAGGCAAAAAATGGTTGGGGGCAGTTCTGAATGAAAAATACAATATCAATCCCTTAACTATAAGCCAGACGCATTTAAATAGTTATAGAAGATTCTCCAAAGACAAAATATCTTTGGTAGAAGGGAGACATTTTAAAGATAGGCTTCAACGTGTAGATTTTCACTTGTTAAACAATATTTCCAGGAGTAATTTAAATAGTCAAAAGGCAAACTTTACCTATAAAAATCAGCATTCGTTTCCGGTACAGCTAACTTTATTTTTAGGTACAGAAATAGAACATGAGAACTATTACCTTAACAATATACCTTATCATGCTATTTACCTTAAACCTCATGAGAAAGTAGCGTTGAAGTTGCCGGAGGAATCATTTTATTTGTACCTGTTTGATGCGAAGGGGAAGAAAGTAGAAAATAAAGTGATACAAGTTGTAAGCAAGATAAATAGGTGAAATGGGTTTAGGTCTTAAAAATTATAACTTAATAAGGCCTTTATAGCAGCCAGGGAAATTGATAATTTTAAATGATTACTTTTCGATTATGGACTTCATGGACCGACAAATTAATCAAGTAAGAATTCCGTCCGCCCCAAAGCCCGCGTTGCGGTATACTAAAAACAGCAAAAGTAAAAAGGCGTATCTTTATTAGAATTTAGGAAATTTTAAAATGGCAACACCAATCCAATTTATAATCGACCATGAGGGAAACAAGAAGTCAGTAATTGTTCCTTTTGAGCAATGGCAAGCGTTGAACCGGCGATATGAGAAGCTAAACAACAAGGTTCAGATACTGACTGGCATTCAAGAAGCGATGAAAGAAGTTGATTATGCCCGCAAAACAGGTAGGAAGCTGCAATCCCTAACCGATTTTCTAAATGAAAGTAGAGATTAGAGTTACAAAGAACTTCAGCAAGCGTGCAAAAACCTTAATAAAGAAATACTCATCCCTGTTTAATGAGTTGGAGGCACTCGAATAAGAGCTTACCGGCAATCCCTATCTGGGGCAACCTCTAGGCAGTGATTCCTACAAAATAAGACTGTCAATTTAAAAGTAAAGGAACAGGGAAAAGCGGCGGAGCGAGAATTATAACCCACGTCAATGGCGAAGTAATAGGAACTATTGAGAAGAGTGCAGATGAGGAAATTACCGTTTACCTTCTTACCATCTACGATAAGTCAGAAACGAAATCGATATCCAACAAAGAGTTGCAAGAACTCATCAAGAGCAAGGGCTGACCGCAAGAGAAGTACCCCGCCCAATAAAACTGAATGCGAGCCTACAAATAAAGTGAGGCTTAAGGGATGATGACCGAGAAGTAATACCACGAGGTAAAATAAGAAACGGCCTCTAAAAGGCCGTTTCTTATAATTGGATAAAAGTAAAAACCATCGGCTGCTTCCTTTAGGTATTTTCAAAAGTTTGGAAAACTTTTAATCCGGTTAAATATTGCGGTCGGCTTTTAAACTGCCAATCATATCTTCCGGCCGCACCCACTCGGTGAATTGCGCGTCGGTTAATAATCCTAAATCCAGGGCAGCCTGGCGCAGGGTGGTGCCTTCTTTGTGCGCTTTTTTTGCAATTTTAGCGGCATTTTCGTACCCAATGTGTGGGTTTAGGGCCGTTACCAGCATCAAAGAGTTTTCCAGTTGGCGTTTAATTACTTCGTAGTTCGGCGCAATGCCTACGGCGCAATGCTTGTCGAACGAATCGCAGGCATCCCCTAGTAAACGGGCGCTCATCAGCAGGTTGTAAATCATAACGGGTTTAAACACGTTCAGCTCAAAATGGCCGTTCATGCCGCCTACACTGATGGCGACGTCGTTGCCGATTACCTGGGCGCAAACCATGGTCATGGCTTCGGCCTGGGTGGGGTTTACTTTGCCCGGCATAATAGAAGAACCCGGCTCGTTTTCCGGAATAATAATTTCGCCGATACCGGAACGCGGGCCGGATGCCAGCAACCGAATATCATTCGCAATTTTCATCAAGCTAACGGCCAGTTGCTTCAGGGCGCCCGAAGTTTCTACAATGGCATCGTGCGCGGCCAGTGATTCAAATTTGTTTTCGGCGGTGCGCAGCGGCAAATTCGAGAATTCGGCAATTTTCTGGGCTACCAGTTCGGCGTAACCGGCCGGTGTATTTAAACCGGTACCCACGGCCGAGCCGCCCAAGGCCAGTTCGCTTAAATGATCGAGGGTATTGCGCAGGGCGCGCATGCCGTGGTCGAGTTGCGATACATAACCTGAAAGTTCCTGGCCCAAGGTCAATGGCGTAGCATCCATCAAATGCGTGCGGCCTATTTTTACCACGTCCATGTATTCCTGCGATTTCTGGTGCAGCGTGTTGCGCAGTTTTTGTACCATGGGCAGCGTGTGTTCGGCTACTATTTTATAACCGGCAATGTGCATGGCCGTCGGAAACGTATCGTTCGACGACTGCGATTTATTTACATCATCGTTCGGGTGAATCTGTTTTTTCTCGTCCATTAAATTCCCGCCCAGCAATACGTGGGCCCGGTTAGCTACCACCTCGTTCACGTTCATGTTGCTTTGGGTGCCCGAACCGGTTTGCCATACCACCAGCGGAAACTCGTTATCCAGGTCGCCGGCCAATATTTCGTCACAAACGCGGGAGATAATATCAGCTTTTTCGCGGGGCAGCACGCCCAACTCGGTGTTGGCATACGCGGCCGATTTTTTCAGGATAGCAAACGCCGCTATTACCTCTTTGGGCATTAACTGGCCGCCAATGGTAAAGTTATCTTTGGAACGCTGGGTTTGTGCGCCCCAGTAACGGTGTGCCGGGACCTCAACCGGCCCCATGGTGTCTTTTTCAATCCGGATACTCATATTTTTTA
>JAQBNV010000542.1 GCA_028288395.1 Adhaeribacter sp.
GCCGGCAGCATCGTCATATCTGGCGCTTTTAATCGCACTAAGGTAGAATTGAAATAAAAACAAACGGGCATAAGAGAAAAGTATCAACAGCCTTTTAATCGCACTAAGGTAGAATTGAAATAGGAAAATAATGGAGCAATACATACATTTATTAACTTTTAATCGCACTAAGGTAGAATTGACATAGGATATTTATTGCTTTGGCCTATGTCAAGAGAATGGGTAAACTCCGGAAAGCGAAACTGCACATCAAAAACTATTTCTGCATTGCATTCGTTCTCCAGGTAAGATAACCCGCGGTAATCCGGAAATAATGTATAGGTTTTCGCTACGATAACTTTTTTAGCCGCGGAGGCCGCTTCGGCCCACTGGCCGGCGTAAAGCAGTACCCGGCCCCGGAAGGCCGGCACTACTCCCCGGGTTAACGTCCCTTTTCGAAGCTGGTATAAGCCAGCGGCTTTACATCAACGGCGGCGGTCTCGTCCAGGTCTTTCAGGATCTGGGCCATTTGCTGCAACTATTTGGGCTAATATTTTTCAATATTTTTTAAGGTTTATATCTAAGCACTTAAAATACAGCCATCTACAATTGCAATCTGGGCCATTTGCTTAATAGCCGCAAAAAAGTATCTTCTTTTTTCTTATTTCCAGGAAAAATTCGCGCGATTGCCTTTTCCTCGTGTTTTAAACCGCTAATATTCCGCTAAATCAGAATTTTTCTGAACTTATATTTGTACTTTTGTAAATCATTTGATTAGCTAATAAATAAAATGGCTATTACGCAACCAGAAATATTAAAAGCTTTAAGTTATGTAGAGGAACCGGATTTGGGCAAGGACCTGGTAACCCTGAATATGATCGAAAATATACAGATTGACGGAAAAAATATTTCTTTTACTGTTATTCTTACAACCCCCGCCTGCCCTCTGAAAGAACTTATTCAGAATGCCTGTATCCGGGCCATCCATACCATGGTAGATAAGGAAGCGAACGTAACCGTTAACCTTACTAGCCGGGTTACCACGGCCCGCGATGCCAATGCCACCGTTTTAAAAGATGTTAAAAATATTATAGCCATTGCTTCGGGTAAAGGCGGTGTAGGAAAATCTACGGTTACGGCAAACCTGGCCATTGCCTTATCGCAAATGGGCGCCAAAGTAGGTTTAATAGATGCCGATATTTCCGGCCCGTCTATACCGCTGATGTTTAACGCCGAAGACGAACACCCCCGGGTTTTCCGGACGCCTGACGGACGCAACCTGATCGAACCCATTGAGCGCTACGGCATCAAAATCATTTCGATTGGTTTTCTGGCGCCGGCCGAAAGCGCTGTAGTGTGGCGCGGCCCTATGGCCAGTTCTGCCCTGAAGCAGTTTATTTCGGATGTAGATTGGGGCGAACTCGATTATTTACTCATTGATTTACCGCCCGGTACCAGCGATATTCACCTGACCCTGGTCCAGACCGTTCCGGTTACCGGGGCGATAATAGTAACCACCCCGCAAAAAGTAGCCCTGGCGGATGCCCAGAAAGGATTGCAAATGTTCCGGCAACCGCAAATTAACGTGCCGGTGCTGGGAATCATAGAAAATATGGCTTACTTTACGCCCGCCGAGCTTCCGCAGAATAAATATTATATATTTGGCGAAGGTGGTGGCCAGCAATTGGCAACTAAATGGCAAACTCCTTTGTTAGGACAGATACCACTGGTCCAAAGTATCCGGGAAAGCGGCGATGAGGGCATGCCGGAAGTCATAAAACAGGACTCTCCAGCCGGCAAAGTATTTGAAGAAGTAGCTCAGGCCCTAGCCCAACAGGTATCGTTGCGGAATGCCGGTTTGGCGAAAACCAAAATTGTACCTATTAACACCTGATTAAAATGGTAGCGACAAACACAGAAGAATTATTATTGGAGCGTATTGAAAAAGCCCTGAACCAGATAAGACCTTACCTGGCGGCAGATGGTGGCAACGTAAAAGTACTGGAGTTGTCGGAAGATATGATTTTGAAATTAGAGTTATTAGGTGCTTGCGGATCTTGCTCTATGTCGGGCATGACCATGCGGGCGGGCATTGAACAAGCGGTAAAGCGCGAAGTACCCGAAATATTATCGGTAGTGGCCGTTAACCTGACCCTGCCCATGGACTAAGCTATACTTTAACTTATAAAATAATAAAAACCGGAGCCAGCCTAACTGACTCCGGTTTTTTATTTTTTGTAGTTTTGCGATTAAGGTTTAACTTCCGCTTTATGATTAGAGCCAACGACCCCCACCTGCATTCCTGGATCCAGATATCTCCCACCAGCGATTTTCCCATTCAGAACTTGCCTTTTGGTATTTTTAGTACCGCCACCCGCGATCCGCGGATGGGCGTGGCCATCGGCGAATATATTCTGGATTTATACGCAGTGGCCCAGGAAGGTTTGTTTGACCTGTTGTCGCTGGAAGACCCGACCATTTTTCATACCCCTACCCTCAACCCGTTTATTGCGCTTGGCAAGCCCGTTTGGCGGGAAGTGCGGGAGCGGGTATCGGTTTTGTTGCGCAACGACAATCCCGAAATCCGGGATAATGATGCGGTAATGAAAGCCTGCCTTGTAAAAAAGCAGGAGGCAACCCTGCACCTGCCAATAAAAGTAGCTAATTATACCGATTTTTATTCCAGCCTCGATCACGCCACCAACGTGGGCCTGATGTTTCGTAACCCCGAAAACCCCTTGCTGCCCAACTGGAAACACATGCCGGTCGGTTACCACGGGCGGGCTTCTTCAATTGTGGTATCGGGACAACCGGTATTCCGACCGCAGGGCCAAACCAAAGCCCCGGAAACCGCCCTTCCTTCTTTCGGCCCCACCAACGAGCTGGATTTTGAACTGGAGGTGGCTTTTATCTCCGGCCGTGCTACCGATATGGGAAGTTTTGTAATGACCGACGAAGCCGATGACTATATTTTCGGATTGGTATTATTTAACGATTGGTCAGCCAGGGACTTGCAGCGCTGGGAACACATGCCACTGGGCCCCTTTCTGGGTAAAAGCTTCGCCTCGTCCATTTCGCCCTGGGTTGTAACGCTGGATGCATTGGAACCATTCCGGGTACCCGGACCGGACCAGGACCCCAAGGTATTGCCTTACCTAACTTACGACGGACACAAACACCTGGATATCAATTTAAAAGTTTACCTGCAACCGGCAGAAGACGAATCGCTGCTGATTTGCCAATCGAACACGAAATACCTTTACTGGAATATGAACCAGCAACTGGCCCACCAAACCAGCAATGGCTGTAACCTGGAGGTAGGCGATTTATATGCTTCGGGCACCATCAGCGGCTCGGACCCAGACACTTATGGTTCGATGCTGGAAGTCACCTGGCAGGGTTCCAAACCTATCACTTTACCCAATGGCACTACCCGCCAATTCCTGAACGACGGGGACACCATTATAATGAAAGGCTATGCTGAACGAAATAGTATCCGGGTTGGGTTTGGCGAGTTACGCAACAAAGTGTTTCCTACCTTGTAATTAGTTTATATTTATAGGACTTACCTAAATCATTTTAGGCCCACGATAATTCATTATTCAGGAAAAAACAAATCTTCCGACAGTAATAATATTGTGTAATATTTATTACCTTTCAGAAGAGAAAAGTCCTTGATTTTCATTCCTTTATTTGGTTTACACATTGTTGATTTGCTCATCGGTCAGGTGTGCTTTTTTTACCACCCATCTCTGAAAAAGAACGGCAAACTTACTATATGGTAAAAATATTTACGCACTTTCGGCTTATATGCCTGCTTTTGTTTTTATGTATCGGCCCGAAAAATGCTGATGCCCAGAGCATAGCAGATGGGTTTATGAAAGGAAAGGGAAACAGCAGTGCCGCCCTCTCCTATTCCTACGAAAGTTACGATACGTATTTTGTGGGCGGCAATTCTACCCAAAACGCCAACTTAGGTACGATTGCCACCCGCAGCCTCAGCTTTTACGGGGTAACCGGGCTAACAGATAAATTAGATATAGTAGTTTCGTTGCCTTATATCAAAGCTGCCGCCAGCGAAGGTTTTTGGCAGGATCAGAAAGGATTTCAGGATGTTGCTTTATATTTAAAATACAACGCTTTCGAAAAAGAAATGGGTAACCTGGGGGCTTTATCGGTAATGGTAGCCGGGGGAATTTCTACTCCTTTAGGCCCTTATATTGCCGATGCTCCGGTAGCAATTGGCCACCATTCCACGAATTTCGATGGCCGCGTAATTAGCCAGTTCAAAACTAATTCCGGCTTTTTTGTCAGCGTGCAGGCCGGCTACATTCGCCGTTCAGATGTTAAACTAGACCGGGACGCAGTGCCTTTACCTGAACCCGGGGGAGCCGGCACTCCTTATTATAATGGTTTCAAGAGCCACGTACCTAATTCTTTCGACTATTCAATTAAAGCGGGATTTGCCGCTGGGGTGGTATATGCCGATGCCTGGTTACAAGAACAAAAAGCCGGCGACGGCACCGATATTGGCCCGGGTATTCCGTTTCCAAGCAATGCGGTTTCTTACACCCGTACCGGTTTCTCCTTCTTCGTTCCCGTGCCTTTCTACCGGGCAGTTGGCCTGGGAGCCGGCACCAGCTTTACCCTGAATGGCAAAAACGTAGGCAAAGCTACCCGGTACTCCGGCAGCCTGAACTATAACCTGCCTAACTGGAAAAAGAAATAATTTATCCTTTTAAAGTTCTGCCTAAAAATAAATATTCTATGCGCACCCTCTACTTTCGACAGTATCTGGCTTGCCTGCGTTCCAATTACTTAATGCTGCTCAGCTGCAGCCTAGGTATTTTACTGCTCTCCGGCTGCGAAAAGAGCGACCTTTCCGGCCCTGATTATACTGCTGCTGCTCCTTCCGAACAGGACTTAAGCGGCGGTACCTGGAAAACCATTTTAATTAAATCCGGAAATGAAGTAACGGTCCCTTCCCCGCTAGCCCCGACAGACCCAACCTACCAGCAGGAGTTAAGCGAAGTAAAAAGTTTGCAGGCGCAACTAAGCAAAACCAATCGTAGCGCCATTACCTACTGGGCCTCGGGCGCAACCTTGCGCTGGAACGAAATCGCCCGCCAATTGGTAGCCAAATATAACGTAGCGCCGGTTGTGGGGGCGGCACCCGACCCTTCAGTGCCTTTTGCCAACCCTGTATTAGCCGCCCGCATTTATGCCTTGCTGAGTGTGGCGCAATACGACGCGCTCGTTTCAGCCTGGCATTATAAATTACAATTCGGCCGCCCTGCCCCTTCCAGAACAGATCCCGGGATTAAATTACTAATTCCGGCTTCCGGCCTTTCTTCTTATCCATCGGAAGACGCCGTTATTGCGGCAACGTCTCTCGAAATATTAAAATTTATATTCCCGAAAGAAACAGATTATTTAACCCAGCAGGCCACCCAGCATCAGGAATCGCGGTTATGGGCCGGCGCCAATGTACGCAGCGATTTAGCAGCCGGCGAAAGCCTGGGGAAAAATGTGGCGAAAAAAGTATTAGAATATGCCCGCGAAGACCGGATGAACCTGGCCCGCGATGCGAACAACACCTGGCAGCAGGTGGTAGTACCTGTAAAATGGCAGAGCCTGGAAATACCGGTACGTGGCCCGATGTTGCCCTTGGGCGGAAAAGTAAAAACCTGGTTCGACTCAACCGCTCTGGCGGCAGGTTTACCCGGTCCGCCGCCGGTGGTGGGCAGTGCCCGGTTTAACCAGGACCTGATCGAAGTTCGTAAAATAGCTGATACCCGTACCCGGGAACAATGGCGCATCTCGGATTTTTGGGCTGATGGTGCCGGCACGCCTACTCCTCCCGGCCATTGGAACCAGATTGCCGAAGGTTTAATCCGGGAAAAAGGCTACAGTGAAATACGCACCGCCCGGACCCTGGCACTGCTAAACCGGGCTTTGATGGATGCGGCTATTTGCTGCTGGCTTACGAAATATACCTATTATGTGCCACGGCCTTCCCAAATGGATCCAGAAATAAAAACGGCTACCGGCATTCCTAATTTTCCTTCTTATACGTCCGGTCATGCCACCTTCTCGGGCGCTGCTGCCACGATACTGGGGTATATGTTTCCGGAAAACAGCACTGATTTGAACCGCCAGGCCGCCGAAGCAGCTATTTCCCGGATGTACGGCGGTATTCACTACCGTTTCGACAACGAAGCTGGTTTGGCTTGCGGCCAGAATATTGGTAAAGTGGCCATACTATGGGGAAAAGGAGACGGATCGCCGAAATAAGGAATAAGTTAAAAGTTGAAGATTGGATATCAAAAGTAGCCTGTGCTATAATAAGACCTGTTAAACCTTAAAAACCAAAGCGCCTGAAGTATTATTTCAGGCACTTTGGTTTGGCATTTGGTCTGATTTTTATTGTTAAATTACCTTAAAATTAAGTTAATACCACTATAGGTTGTGATATGCGCTTATAACGCTTAGTTGTTGCTAAAGCAGGTATAAAACTTTACCTATTACCAGGCCCTGAAAGGCTACAGAGTAAACAAATTATCATTCTATTCAAAATTCGATGAATTACAGAAGAATTCATCGATTTTTAGAAGGATTCACAGAATCCTAAAAGAATCTTCTGCTTGCGTTGGTAAATCAGGTAATAAGCCAAGCCTGCTATTTGCCTTTAAAGCCCTTTAAGCAGAAGATTTTTGCGAAACGACGGAGTAACAGGTCAGTAATTTGCCTTTGCTTAAAAGCGTAGATTCAGTCTTTGTTGATATACTAAATATTGCCAAATTAATAGACAACAACTTTTAACCAAACACCTTAATTCCTTACTGCAATCATCAGGCTTAGTTCTTTGTAGCGCATGTTAAACTTCTTGGCAATGGCGGCATTGGTTAAACTTCCTTTGTAAATATAAACGCCGCTCCGGTAATGCTCGTGGGTAAACAACACTTCGTTGATGCCGCCGTGCTTCGAAATATCCATAAAAATAGGAGTAAAAATATTGCTCAGGGCGTTGGTGGCGGTGCGGGGCACCCGGGAGGCGATATTGGGTACGCAGTAATGAATAATATCGTACTTGCGATAAACCGGCCGGCTCAAGGTGGTCAATTCAGAGGTTTCGAAGCAGCCGCCCTGGTCGATGCACACATCTATAATAACGGATCCCGGATTCATTTGCGCCACAACATTTTCCGAAATCATGGCGGTGGTGCGGCCTTCCCGGTTAGAAAGCGCCCCGATTACCACATCGGCCAGTTTTAGTTCCTGGGCCAGCAAAGCGCCGTCCATGGTAGAGGTAAATAAATACGGACCTATGTTTTGTTTCAGGCGGCGGAGCTTATAGATATGATCATCAAAAACTTTCACTTCGGCACCGAGCCCAATAGCAGCCCGGGTGGCATATTCCGCCACGGTACCGGCCCCCAGGATTACCACCCGCGAAGGTGGCACGCCGGTAATACCCCCCAGAATAATACCCTTGCCTTCGCTGCTGGAACTCAAATATTCGGCCGCGATGAGCATAACTGTACTGCCGGCAATTTCGCTCATTGCCCTCACTACCGGCTTCGTGTCGGACCGGTCTTTTAACAGCTCAAACGAAATAGCATTGATTTTTTTGCGGCACAAGGCGCCTACGTAATCGCCGGTCAGGCTACCAAACTGCAAAGCCGAAATCAGGGTTTGTCCATTCCGCAGGTAGTCTATCTCTTCAAAGGTGGGCGGAGCAATTTTCAGGATAATATCGGCATCGTATACCTCTTTGGTAGAATATACGATATGGGCACCCGCCTCCGAAAATTCGTGATCGGCGTATTTGGAAGGGCTCCCGGCTCCCGCTTCAATCCAAATTTCATGACCATTATCGGTGAGCAACCGCACGGATTCGGGCGTAAGACCAATCCGGTTTTCCTGTAAGGAGGACTCTTTGGGAATACCAATAAAAAGGCGCTTCTTCCGGGTTTCTATCGCCAGCATCGATTCTTTCGGAAAGAGGGCGCGGCTGGTGGCAGCCAACGATTCAAAGCCCGAAGGAATTTTTTCGTTCATATCAGTTTCTTTTCAACGTAATGGTACGGGCTTCTCCTGCACCTTTATCTATGGTTACGGTCACGAAATGTTCCGGCAATAAATTCCGGATCAGTCCCGGCCACTCTACCAGGCACTTGTTTCCCGAATAAAAATATTCCGCCGCGCCCATGTCCTGGGCTTCCTGCGCGTCTTTTATCCGGTAAAAATCGAAGTGGTAAAATGTTTCGCCGCGGTTGCTTTCGTATTCATTTACCAGGGCGTAAGTAGGGCTGCTAACCGGCTCAGCTATTCCTGCCTGGCGGCATAATTCTTTTATCAAGGTTGTTTTGCCCGCTGCCATTTCGCCTTCAAATAACAAAATATTCTCTTCTTTTACAAAGTCCCAAATGGCTGTTGCCGCTTCCGGCAAATTGGCCAGGGCAGGTACCGTTACTATTTTCTCCTCCATGCCGCGCTATCAGCCGTTTTTCGGCAGCAGGGTTACAAAAGGAATTATGATTTCCTCCAGCGAAACCCCACCGTGCTGAAAGGTGTCTTTATAATAGTTTACGTAATAGTTAAAATTATTGGGGTACGCGAAGAAATAATCTTCGAGGGCAAATACGTAGGCAGTAGAAATATTTTCTTTAGGTAAATGAATGCGCTCGGGCTTCCGTACCACGTACACGTCTTTTTCGTTAAAACCGAGGTTTTTACCGTGTTTGTAGCGGAGGTTGGTATTAGTGTTCCGGTCACCGATAATTTTGAAAGGACGTTTGCAGCGGATGGTACCGTGGTCGGTGGTAATAATTAAGCGGCCTTTTTTCTCTGAGATCAATTTAAGCGTTTCGAATAAAGGCGAGTGCAAAAACCAGGAACGGGTGATAGACCGGTAAGCCGATTCGTCGGGGGCCAGTTCGCGTACCATGTTGCTATCGGTGCGGGCGTGCGAAAGCATATCTACGAAATTATAGACGATAATATTTAATTTATTAGCATCTAAATTACTAAACTTATTTACCAGATCGCGGCCGTTGGCGCTATTGGTAATTTTATGGTAGCTGTATTTTTCGTTTATTTTGTTTTTTTGCAGCAATAAATCCACAAAATCCGACTCATGCAGGTTTTTACCTTCTTCGTCTTCGTCCGAAACCCACATGTTGGGGTACTTTTTCTGTATATCGGCGGGTAACATGCCGGCAAAGATGGCATTGCGGGCGTAAGCAGTGGTGGTAGGCAAAATTGAATAATACAGTTCCTCATTCTCTACCGTAAAATAATCGCCAATGATGGGTTCCAATACTTTCCATTGGTCGTAACGCAGGTTATCAATGAGCAAAAAATATATAGGCTGGCTCGACTCTTTCATCATCGGGAAAACCCGCTCTTTAAATATTTCGTGCGACATCAGGGGCCGCTCGTCCGACTCATCGTTCAGCCAATCTTCGTAATTATCCATGATAAAACGGGCAAAGTTAGAGTTAGCCTCGTCTTTCTGCATGTTAATCACGTCGGCCATGCTTTTGCCTTCTGTCTCATCTATTTCCAGCTCCCAGCGTACCAGTTTTTTGTAGTTTTCGGCCCATTCCTGGTGACTCAGGCGTTCGCCGAAAGCCATACCCAGTGTCCGGAAATCGCGTTGGTAAGAGCTGTTGGTTTTCTCAGAAACCAGCCGTTTGTTATCTAATATTTTTTTTACCGAAAGTAAGATCTGATTGGGGTTAAGGGGTTTAATGAGGTAATCGGCAATTTTAGAACCGATGGCCTCTTCCATAATATGCTCTTCTTCGCTTTTGGTAATCATTACTACCGGAATATTGGGCTTCAGGGTTTTTATTTCA
>JAQBNV010000624.1 GCA_028288395.1 Adhaeribacter sp.
AACATATATATACATGCGAAAAATTAAATTACACACAGGCCTGTTCTGCCTGCTACTAAGTATTTTTTCCTGCTCCGGCGGCTCTAAACCCCAGGTGGCAAACCAGTCTGAGGCTAAAGAATACAAAGCCGATTTAATTGTTTATGGCGGCACTGCTGCCGCCGTTACCGCTGCCGTGCAGGCTACCAAAATGGGCAAAACGGTGATTATGGTTTCGCCTGATAAACATTTGGGCGGCTTGTCGTCGGGCGGCTTAGGCTTTACCGACACTGGCAAAAAAGAAGTGATTGGCGGACTCGCCCGGGAATTTTACCACCGCGTTTTCATGCATTACCAGAAAGAAGATGCCTGGCAGTGGCAGAAAAAAGAAGAGTACGGCAACAAGGGCCAAGGTACCCCCGCCATTGATGGCGCCGACCGGACCATGTGGATATTTGAGCCCCACGCCGCCGAAGCTGTTTTCGAAGATTTTGTAAAAGAAAATAATCTGAAGGTATTCCGGGACGAGTGGCTGAACCGGGAAACCGGGGTTAAGAAGGAGCAAGGTAATATTGTTTCTATTCAGACCCTGAGCAGCAAAACCTTTACCGGTAAGATGTTTATCGATGCAACCTACGAAGGCGATTTGATGGCCGCCGCCGGCGTTAGCTACCACGTGGGCCGGGAGGCTAACAGCCTGTACAAAGAAGAATATAATGGCATTCAAACCGGCGTACTGCACCACGACCATTATTTTAAAACCAACATCGACCCTTATAAAGTGCCGGGCGATAAAAACAGCGGCTTACTGCCACTAATTTCGGCGGAAGATCCGGGGGTGAAAGGCGAAGGCGATAAGAAAGTACAGGCTTATAACTTCCGGATGTGCCTGTCAAATCATCCGGATAATCGCGTACCTTTTGCCAAACCCGCTAACTACGATCCGGCGCGCTACGAATTACTGGGGCGGGTTTTTGTCTCGGGCTGGCGGGAATTATTTCGCAAATTCGATCCGATTCCGAACCGCAAAACCGATACCAATAACCACGGCCCGGTTAGCACCGATTATATTGGTATGAACTACGATTACCCCGAAGCCTCTTACGAGCGTCGGCGGGAAATTATAAAGGAGCACGAAGATTACCAGAAAGGGCTGATGTACTTCATGATTACGGATGCGAGGGTGCCGGCCGATTTACAAAAAGAGCTTAAGACCTGGGGTTTGGCCAAAGACGAATTTAAAGATAATGGCAACTGGCCGCACCAGATTTATGTGCGGGAAGCCCGCCGGATGGTAAGCGACTATGTGATGACGGAAAACGAAACTGTGGGCCGGAAGGCGGTTGCCCAACCCGTAGGCATGGGTTCTTATTCGCTGGATTCTCACAATATCCAACGGTACGTGAAACCCGATGGATTTGTGCAGAACGAAGGTGATATTGGTATTCATCTGAAAAATCCGTACCAGATTGGCTACGGTGCCTTGGTTCCCAAGAAAGCGGAATGCCGGAATTTACTCGTGCCGATTAGCCTTTCCAGTTCCCATATTGCGTACGGTTCTATCCGGATGGAACCAGTATTTATGATTCTGGGCCAAAGTGCCGCCACAGCAGCTATTTTGGCAATGGATAAAGGCATAGCGGTACAGGATGTGAATTATGATGAACTAAAAGCCCGCTTACTACAAGACAAACAAGTTCTAAGCGCTCCCGAAAAGAGCCTTTAGAAACCAGCCGAAATAGGATTGCTGCTACCGGTTAAAGAGTGAGGGGCTCGCTTTAAAACCCGGTACAGCTTTCTCGGCAGAGGAATATTTAAGGAAATATTTTACCAGATAATAAGATGTAAAATGGGGCAGCAAGCCTGTTCGTATTCAGTCAACGCAATAATGCAGGAGAGAAATTCATGTCTCTCTCTATTTTAGGGGGACCCTGAAGGGTTTAGAATTTTGGCAGATATTGCATACGCAAACGGCCTTGCGGTAGCAGTTGTACTGTTGTTTATCAGCCTCCTGAAAGTTTATAAACTCAAAAATAAACCTAAACCGGAACTGGCAAAAGAACCTGCCTGAAAAAGTAGCTGCTGAGATCTAATTCATTTTAACGCTGTTTTTCCGGTACTTGAATAGCAACTATAGGAAATTATACTGGGGCAGCTATATTCAACTCATTCGCCGTTGCTACCGTCTTTACCGGGCATTAGAATTATTTTACCACATAGAGCCTTCCAAATACCCCATTTATTTCGGGTAAATGCGTGTACTGCTTATTTGGTTTGTTCTTCCAGCTGCTCCATGATCGCTTCTAAGTCGGCCTGATCTATTGTTTTATGAATTAAACCACATACCAATTCGTAATTTTCTGACTTAGTGGTATCAGATACGTTTAGCGATGAAGTAAGAATATAGATGCGGCAATGACCAGATAATTGTGTTTTGTAAGGAGCCAGCTCTTCCAGAAATTCCCATCCGTTCATCCCCGGCATGTTCAGGTCCAGGAATATTATTTCGGGCATATTAGCCGGGAAATCTTTAAGCATTACTTCCAGCGCATCTTCCGCCGAAAGAAACGAAGTAATGTCTTTGGAAAAGGCCGTAGCCTGGATGATGTGCTTCGTTAAATAAATGCTGATGTTATCATCATCAATAATAAAAGTTTTCATGCTGTTAATTTAAATAAATGGTAAAACTGGTGCCAATGTCCACCTGGCTATTCACTTCTATATAGCCTCCCATAGCTTCCAGGTGCATTTTTACGAGAAATAAACCGATGCCTTTGCCATCTTTATGCGGGTGAAATCTTTTATACATCTTAAAAATATCCTCACCGGCTTTTTGCCGGTCGAAACCCGATCCATTATCGGAAAAATGAATAGCGGTTACAGCCTGGGTATTTACAAACGACTTTATCGAAACCTGCAAAGGCCTTTTTTCGGACCGGTATTTAATGGCATTCGATAACAGATTATAAAATATACTATAAATATATGCCCGATTCCCTTTAACCAGTAGGCCTTCGGCTATATTTACCAGCACTTGCCCATTGCACTGGCGTAAGGGTTCCGCAAAATCTTCTAATACCTGTCGGCATGCTTCCGCTACGTTAATATTTTCGGTTATCAGAGTGTTCTTTTTATCTCTAGTCGACAAGGACAAGTTAATATCTTTCAGAATATCATCCAGGCGGCTGATGCTCTCGTTTAGGTAATTTAAGGAGATGTCAAAATCAGGTGATTCTTTCGTTACACTAACCATCAACTTTATTAATCCCAAAGCACTGGCCACCGGCGACCGCAGGTTGTGCGAAATAATATAAGTAAACTGTTGCAGGTCGCGGTTGTGTTCGTAAAGGTCCTGGCTCATTTTCATCAGATGAGATTCGGCCTCTTTTTGGGAGGAAATGTCTTTCTGGATAGAAATAAAATGTGTTAAGTTGCCGGCATCGTCATAAACCGGACTGGTATCATTAGAAATCCAGATAGCCTCGCCCGACTTGCAGTACGGATTAAGCATGGAATTAAAGGAGCCGCCTTTTTTTAGATGGGTCTTGATTTTCTGAACCTCTACGTTATCTTTTTCAGGACTTTCGAATAAATCTATCGGCTTTTTGCCCAGCATTTCGGGCAAAGTGTAACCAGTCATTTGAGTGAAACTTTCGTTCAGCCATTCGATACGACCTTCCGCATCCATGATAAGCACGCCGTTAATGGTTTTGCTGGCCACCAGCGATAATTTTTCCAGTTCTTTTTTAGCTGCTACTTTTTCGGAAATATCACTGAAGTAAACTGATAAACCTTCTTCCGAAGGAAATGCTTTTACCTCAAGCCATTTTTTATTCCTTTCGTAAAAGGATTCGAAATGCACGGCGTGGCCAGTTTCTACGGCTTTATAATAATTCTGATAAAAGCTTTTGTCTACCTCTTCCGGAAATATTTCCCAGACATTTCGCCCTAAGTACTTTTTGCCATTAACAGATAAAATATTATCAAATTCAGAGTTGCTGAAAGTGATATTCCAGTTTTTATCTAAGGTGAAAAACGCATCGGTAATGCTTTCGAAAATGGTATTTAGCTTTTTAGCCTGTTTTTGGAAGTCCCGCTGGGCATGCGTGGCAGCGGTTATGTCTTTGATAATGGTATGCACGGCCACCACCTTTTCTCTCACCAGCAGTGGTACATTTACAACCTCCAGTACTTTATGGCCCAGCTCCTCAAAATATACCTCCGCGACAAAATTTTCTTCGCTGCCCAAAAAAGCTTCCTGTAATTTTTTCTCCAGTAAAGGCCTCATCTCGGGCAATATAAAATCAACTAAAAAGTGATTTATAACGCCCGCTTTGGGCCTGTTTATAAAAGAAAGGAAAGAGATATTGGCATCTAAAATAGCGCCTTGCTCATTCTGGAAAAGCACCATATCCGGATTATTCTTAAACAAACTCTGAAACCGGTGTTCGCTTTCTACGAGCCACTGCTGGGCCAGGTTGCGCTGCGTAGCATCAGGCGAGCTAATAAATACGGCCTGGTTGGCGGGGTTTTCCAACTGATTACTTACCCGGGTTTCTGCCGGTTGCCACTGCCCGTCGGCGGCTTTAAAATGGATAGCTGAAAGATTAACTGGTTTGCGCGTTTGCCCTACCTGGAACATGGCCTCCTGGGCGGTGGCCAGATCGGCCGGGTGAATAAGTTGCTGGGCCTGAATGCCGGTCAGCTGATTTGCCTTGTACCCAAGTTCTTTTAAGTAGGGGCCGGACAGGTACAAAAAGTCGCCGGTATCATTTAACAAAGCCAGCAGATACGAGCCGGATTCTACCACAACCAGGTTCAGTTCTTTGTTCGGTCGTTTTTC
>JAQBNV010000637.1 GCA_028288395.1 Adhaeribacter sp.
AGAAAATATCGGCTACGAGCCATTCCACCACTTCGTAAAGGGCGCTAAGCGAAAACGTAATTTCCAGGGGCAGCAGGTACGTAAGCCAATTAGCCAGCTCAAGTTTATAACGGAATATTTCGTGCAGGGGATAAGCCAGCAAAAAACCAAAACCAAAGTGTACCATCCGGTCGAAGTGATTTCTTTGAAGGTTTAGCTGCAATTTAAGCCATTCTCCAAAAGGGTTATCGGCGTAGGTATACTGGCTGCCGTATACGTGCAGCATTAAAAAAACAAAAATAAGGCTGATAGCCAAACCCGAGAATTTGTGCCACCGGTGGAGGTAATAAAGTAAAATAATAAAAGGAATGGTGAGGGTATTTTCGAGTAACCAGTTGGTGAAATTGGTGGTGGTAAAACCCGTGTAACCCCAGAAAGCAGCAAAAATTACAGCGTAAAACCCAATTAAAGTGGGCGCCGCTATATAATCACGTTCGGGGCGGGTTTCTGCTTTGTAAGCCATGCCTGGAAAACTTAATCCTTAAATATTTTTATTACTTTTTATCTGCTTATTTGGTTTCGCTTCGGTTTTATCTTGGGTTAAGCGGCTTTGTTTTCCGCATCCCGGACTGAGAAAAGGAAAGGAATATTTCTTTAGATTTTACTTGCTGCTTTAGCTAACCGATATAATAACCTTTATTATTTTCTTCCGGGCTTCCTTTCTTACGCGGTGCTACTTAATCTATTTCGCAGGTATCCATCCGCCAAAATTGTTGGGTAAAAATTAAATGTTTTGATGGTAATGAAAAGTACAACCTTAAGGGCGGGGAATTGTTCGCATTAAGTAGTTAATAATTAGGAGGGCGGCTGACTGCCAAAATACATGGCCAAATCAAAAACAAACCTGGCGTTTTATCCTTTTCGAAGGAGAGTATCAATATTTTAGATTTTTTAACTAAGTTTCGGCCTGATTTGGTAAAGATTTTCACTCCGGGTATGCCATTAAGTAATAAATCGATTCGCATCAGTCTGATGTTGTTTTTTTGTTTTTTTAGCCTCACTAATATCTTCGCTCAGAAACAACCACCGGCAGATCTTAAAATATGGTTTGGGCATCCGGCTATTAACTGGAACGAAGCTTTGCCGCTGGGCAACGGGCGTTTAGGAGCGATGGTTTTTGGCGGGATTTTAGCGGAGCGTTTGCAGTTAAACGAAGAAACGGTATGGAGCGGAAAATCAGCCGATTTTGTAAATCCCCAGGCCAAAGCCGCTTTAGATCCGGTCCGGCAGTTATTATTTTCCGGTAAGTACGCCGAGGCGCAGGCCCTGGCCCAGAAAAGCATGATGGGCGATAAAAAGGTAGGTAGTAATTACCAGACCCTCGGCGATTTACAACTCGATTTTAACCACCAGTCTGTTGGGGCAGATTACCGACGGGAGCTCGATATTGAAACAGCCGTTGCTAAAGTTAGTTACCAGGCCGATGGCATTAAATATACCCGCGAAATATTCACCAGTGCTCCTGACCAGGTTTTGGTGGTACGGCTTACCGCCGATAAGCCCGGCGCTTTAACCTTTAGTTTGAAATTAAGCCGGGCGGGTAATAAAGCCAGCCTGAATGCCGCCGGAACCGAAATAACCTTGCAGGAGCATGTAAACGGAGGCGAAGGAGTTAAACTGGCCACCCGGGTAAAAGTTTTAAATGAAGGCGGCGCGATCGATGCTGCGGATGGAAAAATAAATATTAGTAAAGCCAATGCCGTTACGTTGCTCCTGACAGCGGCTACCGATTATTGGGGAGATGAACCCCTGGCGCACGCGGCCAAACAAATGGCTGCTGCCCAAGCCAAAACATACGCCGGGCTAAAAAGCGACCACGTAAAAGATTATCAAAAATATTTTAATCGGGTAAGTTTAAATATTGGCCTCACCGATGCGGCTTATTTCCCGACCGATACCCGCATTACCGCTATGCAGGCCGGCAACGTAGACCCGCACCTGCTTGGATTATATTTCCAATTCGGCCGGTATTTATTAATCAGCAGTTCGCGACCCGGTGGATTGCCTGCCAATTTGCAGGGCATTTGGGCCGATGGGCTAACGCCCCCCTGGAGTGCCGATTACCACATTAATATCAATATTCAGATGAATTACTGGCCCGCCGAGGTTACGAATTTATCGGAAATGCATCTGCCTTTCCTGGAATTTTTGGATGCCCTGCGGCCGGATGCCCGCAAAACCGCCCACGATATGTATGGCCTGAAAGGTGCTGTAGCGCATTTTACCACCGATGCTTGGCATTTTACCGAACCTTACGGCCAAACCCAATGGGCCATGTGGCCCATGGGCTTTGCCTGGAGCGCCCAGCATTTATGGGAACATTATTTATTTACCGAAGATAAAAAATACCTGAAAGAACTGGCTTATCCGGTTATGAAAGATGCGGCCTTGTTCTGTATAGGCTGGCTGGTCGAGAACCCGGTTACGAAACAACTGGTATCGGGGCCTTCTATTTCTCCCGAGAATCAATTCAAAACCAAAAACGGCGAAATTGCGACCATGGTAATGGGCCCCACCATGGATCACATGATTATTCGGGATTTATTAACCAATACGATAGCCGCCAGTAAAGCCCTGAATCAGGATGCAGCTTTCCGGCGGCAGTTAGCCGAAAAGCTTAACCGGTTGGCACCCACCCAAATTGGCCGCGATGGCCGCATCATGGAGTGGACCGAAGAATTTGCCGAACCCGAACCGGGCCACCGCCACATTTCGCATTTGTATGGCTTACACCCCGGCAACCAAATTACAAAACAGCAGAATCCGGAACTACTGGCCGCCGCCCGCAAAACCATAGATTATCGTTTATCGCACGGGGGTGGTCATACGGGCTGGAGCCGCGCCTGGATTATTAATTTCTTTGCCCGGTTACAGGACGGGGAAGCCGCCTACGAAAACCTGCTGGCTATAATCCGGAAATCAACGTTGCCCAATCTTTTTGATAATCACCCGCCTTTTCAGATCGATGGCAATTTTGGCGCTACGGCTGGTATTACCGAGATGCTGCTACAAAGTCACGCCGGTGAAATACAACTCTTGCCAGCCTTACCTACCGCCTGGGCGCAAGGCCACATCTACGGCATATCGGCTCGCGGCGGTTTCGACCTGGACTTGGATTGGGAAAACGGCAAACTGAAAAAGGTAAAAATATTATCAAAACTAGGTAATGCCTGCCAGTTGCGTTACGGCGACAAAGTTATTTCGCTGAAGACTGGAAAGGGAAAAACTTACACGCTGGATGGTAATCTGCAATCGTTATAAATTTTAACAATAGGTTGAAGAATTAAAGATTATCCATACCAAAATATTATTTTTTCTTTTAACCGGAAGCAACCTGCCGGTTTTCTGCTGCCGGTTGCCTGCTGTTTTAAATTGATAATTTTAAAATAACCCATAGAGTAACCAGGCAACCACGGAGGCAAAGACGGTATTCAGGAAATTCACCCCATTATTCGAAAGGTAATGACGGCGCTCCAGGGTGGCTCCCAGAATTGAATCGGTAAGGTTGCCGAGGGTACCGGCGATGAGCACTACGGCCATAAATGCATTCCACCCGAATCCCAGACCGTACAGAACGGCAATGAGGGCGCTGCCTGCCAATCCAAGTAAGGTGCCTTCCAAACTTACCACGCCGTTCTGGCCCCGCCTATCGGGTTTAAGCGTGAGAATATGGTAGAAGCGTTTGCCGTACACATTGCCCAACTCCGACGAAACCGTGTCGGCGGTAGCCGAAGCAAATGCAGCGGCCAGCATCAAATTAAATAACTCGGCCTTCCCAGAGAACACCCAACTTAATAAACCCAATATGCCAGCAACTCCGCCATTGGCCATGACCTGGCCCGCGGTGCGGCGGCCTTTGTTTTGTTCGGCCAATCCTAACTGCATTTTGTATTGATGGCCCCAGGTGGTAGCAGCGGTTCCGATAATAAAAAAGATGGCCAGCATTGCCAGGCCCGGAAAACCAGCTCCTAAAAAAATAAATATACCCAACAAACCTCCCGTACCCGCACCCGCCTGTGTCAGTTTACCGGCTTTTACGCTAAGGTACATGCCAGTTCCCAAAATTATTATTACAACAACTAATTGCAGGAGCATGGGTGGGTATTTAAATCCTTAATTTATAGTGCAAAGTACCTGCTTGGCCCACCAAAAACAAGACACCAGATATATAATTAAGGATGGAGAAATACCTCAGTTAACCTAAATATATATTCTTAAAAATAATGCTTTAATATAAATTATTTATATATTTATACTGCATCTTTGATTTGTTAAATTAATAGTTACTGAAACCACTGTCAGGCCGATAAAATTTTCGGTTGCTTTTCATTTGGGTGCGGAAGAATAGCCGGCCAAAAGTTGTAAAAGCCGGATCTCCAGCATAAGCGATTGCTACCTGCCGCCATTACTTTTCGTTTTATAATTCTTTAAATCAAAAGTTTCCATGTTAAGCTTACGCTGTGCGCCTATCCGATACGGCTAAGCTTTACTTATCAAACTTAGTTATTTTT